>NZ_JBFUGT010000134.1:0-17328 GCF_056402775.1 Rhodococcus sp. P3_B8 | reverse complement strand
CATCCGTTCGGCGATTGTGCGGATCGCCTCGTATTCCGAGGCGTAGTCACCACGGTGCTCGAGGACCAGGCGCACGGCCTTCTCTCGCACCTCGGCTGGATAGACATTCGGCATAAGGATTACCTTCCCAAGAAAGAAGGTGCGCATCAAACCCGGGACGATTCAAACGTGACTGCATCTGCGCGCAGGGCCCGAGCGCGGGGCGCTTGTAGCCTGGACGGGCCAGCGCGAGGCGACGTCGATCCAAACCACAGTTCAATTTCCGGGAGACTCGGTGGACGAGCACACAGGCGACCTCGGTGCGGTGACGAGACCGGAGCCGGATCCGGAGGAGTTGATCCTCGGCCGGGACGCGGAACTGGCGCGCCTGTTTCGTGTGGTGGACTCGGCGTCGGCCGACCCGGTGCTGATGCTGGCCGGTGAGATGGGCACGGGCAAGAGTGCACTGCTCGACCGTGCGGTCCGCCGGGCCGAAGCGAGCGGTGCTCGGGTACTGCGCGCGGAGGGCAGCGAGTCGGAGTCGAGCCTGGCGTTCTCCGCCCTGCATCAGTTGCTGCGGTCGCTGCGGGCCGAGATGGACGGACTACCGGAAAGGCAGCGCGCTGCGCTGGTGCACGCCTTCGGCGCGGGACCGGCCCCGTCGGGACCCGATCTCATGCTGGTCGGGGTCGCCGTCCTGAATCTGTTGTCAGACCTGGGCGACCGGGGACCTGTGCTCGTGGTCCTCGACGACGCGCAGTGGTGTGACCGCGCTTCCCTGGACGTGCTGTCCTTCGCCGCCCGACGGCTGGCAGGTGAACCGGTCACGATACTGATCGGAGCCCGTAGCGGCGATCATGTCCCGGGATTCGACCGTCATGTGCCGACGCTCACCCTGGGGCCGCTCGACAACCCCGCGGCGGGCCGGTTGCTCGACCTGCAGCCGACGAACCCCACCAGTCACACCAGGACGCGGATCCTCGAGCAGGCCGGCGGCAACCCGCTGGCACTGGTGGAACTGGCGAGGGCAGCATCGGCACACGACACGGCTGCGCCGCCGCCGTCCGCAGGTCCGCTCCCGCTCACCGATCACCTGGAGCGGATCTTCGCCGCCCGCCTGAACGGGCTCCCCACTCCCACGGCCGAGGCGCTGCTGCTCCTGGCCGCCATGGACAGCGCCGACTCCGCGATCGCCGCCGCGGTGGGACTGCCGGCCGCCCAGGACGCGGCCTGGCTGCCCGCCGAGCAGGCCGGGCTGGTCCGCCGCACCGGCCGGGACGTCCGGTTCCGCCACCCACTGGTCCGCTCCGCCGTCTATCACGCCGCATCCTCGGGGGCCCAGCGACAGGCGCATCTCGCGCTCGCCGAGATGCTGCGGGGCGAACCGGATCGGCGTGCCTGGCATCTGGCCGCCGCCTGCCCGGGACCGGACGCGGGCGTGTCGGCGGAGCTGGAGCGGACCGCCGCCCGGGCCCGTCGGCGCGGCGGGCACGCGGCGGCGGGCAAGGCCCTGCAGCGCGCCGCCGAACTCGCACCACGGCGCGAGGACAGCGCCCGGCTGCTGGTCGAAGCCGCTTCGGCGGCCGTGTTCACCGGCGACATCGCCTGGGTCGAGGAACTGGCCGCCGCGGCACGCGCGCGCACCGATGACCCGTCGCTGCTCGCCGCCGCCGCCGTGCACGCCGGACGGCTGGCGGTCCTGACGGTGCGCCACGCCACGGTGTTCTCCCGACTGACCGAGGCCGCCGAGCAGTTGGCGCACTCCCAGCCCGCCGCAGCGCTGGACCTCCTGGCCGGCGCGGCCGTGGTCCGCTTCTACGCAGGAGAGGACACCCAGCGCCACCGCATCGAGGACCTCCTGCGGCGCCTGCCCGACGATGCCTCAAACACCGGCGTGCGCACCTGGGTGAGGGCCGTCTCGGACCCCTTCGACGAGCGGGCCGGACTCGTCGCCCTGCTGCCTCAGCTTGCCGCCGAGGCGGAAACCCGGCCGGAGCAGCTCACCACCGTCGGGATCATGGCCTGGCTCCTGGACGAGACCCCACAGGCCGTCCGCGCCTTCGACGAAGCCTTTCACCGCTGGGAGTTGCAGGGAGCGCTGCCAGAGGGTCTCGGCGGAGCGGTCGCCTGGGCCTATGTCGAACGCGGCAGGTGGGAACAGGCCCGCGAGGCGTGCACCCGCACCACCGCGGTCGGCCGAGCGGCAGGCCTCGACCACGCCGTGGC
Source organism: Rhodococcus sp. P3_B8 (assembly GCF_056402775.1). Taxonomy (NCBI): domain Bacteria; kingdom Bacillati; phylum Actinomycetota; class Actinomycetes; order Mycobacteriales; family Nocardiaceae; genus Rhodococcus; species Rhodococcus sp. P3_B8. The sequence goes on along the minus strand of NZ_JBFUGT010000134.1, from coordinate 15,123 downwards.
CTGCGCGGCCACCGTGGACGCCGCCGTGCTGGCCTTCCAGGGCGATGCGTCCTCAGCCCGTACCCGCGCCGAGGAGGCACTCGCCCTGATCGATCCGCTGGAAAGCCGCTCGGTCGCCGTGTATGCCCGTCGTGCGCTCGGTGCCGCGGCCGCCGCGGAAGGCGCGTACGAGACCGCGTATGACCAACTCCGCATGGTCTTCACGGCAGACGGCACCCCCGTGCACTACCACGCCTGCTACCCGGCCCTGGCGGATCTGGCCGCCGCCGCAGTGCGCTGCGGGCGCAGCGACGAGGCCGCCCGGATCGTCGAGCGTTCGGCAAACGCACTGGCGGACAACGCTTCCCCTCGTCTGCGTGCGCTGATCAGCCGAGCCCGTGGACTGCTGGCGAACCCCGAGGACGCCGAGCCGCACTTCCGGGCGGCCCTGGCCGATCCGGTGCTCGAATACTGGCCCTTCGAACGCGCACAAACCCTGCTCGACCTCGCCGAATGGCTGCGGCGCCGTCGCCGCATCGCAGAGGCGCGTGGACCACTCGCCGAGGCCCTGGAGACGTTCCGGCGCCTGGGCGCACGCCCGTGGATCGAGCGCGCCCGGTCCGAATCGCGCGCGGCCGGCCTCGACGTCACGGACACCGCCCCCGACGCGCTTGCCGAACTCTCCCCGCAACAGCAGCAGATCATTAGGCTCGCCGCCCGCGGGCTGACCAACCGCGAGATCGGCGAGAAGCTCTTCCTCTCCCCGCGCACGGTCAGCTCGCACCTCTACCGCAGCTTCCCGAAACTGGGCATCACCGCCCGCTCCCAGCTGCGCGACCTCATCGAGGGCACCCTCGACACGGCCCGCCACCAGGAATGAGGGCAACCTCCGGCCCGGGAAGCAGTCACCTGACGCATACCGCGCGCCATCGCGCCGGACAAGACTGGCCCCACGGGCGAAAGCAATAACCCGACAAATGGCCTCCTCGCCCTGGCACCCGAAGCCCCCCCACCCTGTCCTAAGCCCTGCGAAAACGCGGCCCAAAACGGGTGCCGGGCTGCACACGGCCCCGCTCGTGGTGGCCGGACGGGAACCGGCCGACCACGACGAAGAAACGGAAAATTCACGGTGGCCGCGAAGACAGCGTCGCTACGGGACCGATGCGCCGCAGCCGACCCGGGGCTGCTGCGGCTGACTACCGGACTGCGCGCCCTCCTCGGCCTCACTCTCAGTCTGGCCTCGCTGACGGTACTGGATCAGTCCCATGTCATGCTGCTGGCCGGCGGCTTCACGACGGTGATCACCTCGTTGGCGATCAGCGACCTGCACCCCCGCAACCAGTTCCTCACCCTGCTCGCCGGGGTGCCCGTGACCATCGCCGCCGTGACCGCCGGCGGCCTGCTGGCACCCTTCCCCATCGCCTCCCACCTGGCCTTCCTACTGCTCATCTTCGCCGCGGTCTATGCGCGCCGCTTCGGCCGACGGGGCCAGGACCTCGGGATCTTCGCCTTCATGGCCTACTTCCTGTCCCAGATCGCCAGGATCCAGCCCCACCAACTGCCGCAGCTGACCGGGGTGTTGGCCGTCGCCTTCGCGGCAGCCGCAGCCACGCGCCTGTGCCTGGTGCCCACAACGTCCTTCGGAATCCTCAGGCGCCTGAACGCCGCATTTGACAGACGCCTCCGGGATGCGCAACAGGCCACGTCGGAACTACTGCACGACGGCCGATCCGACGTCCGCAGACTCCAACGACGTCTCGACCGGCTGCATGCCTGCGCGGTGCTGCTTCAGGATTTCCTGGACGAGGTTCCCGTCGGGCTGCTCCGCGGCACGACGGCGGAGCTGGAGCGGACGGCCCGGGCCGACGCGACCGCGCAACGTCTTGGGGTACTCGCGGTACGCGCGTCGAAGGGTTCGGCGGCGTCCTCCGTCGGCACGATGAGCCAGTCGGCGACGGCGGACCTGACAGACCGACCGGAGTGCGACCATCTGACGATTCGTCCAGAACCAGCACAGCTTTCAGGCCCACGGCGGCACACGACGCGGCAGGCATTCCAGGTGACCGCCGCGGCTGCGCTCGCGGTACTCGGCGGCCATCTCCTCTCCCCAGACCTGTGGTACTGGGCCGTGGCCACGGCGTGGGTGGTCTTCATCAACGCCGAGCACACCGGGGACATCCTGCTGCAGAGCGGCCGGCGGCTGATCGGCACCGTCGCCGGAGCGCCGTTCGGATTCGGCCTCGCCGCCCTGGCCGACGGGCGCACCACCGTGGTCCTGGCCCTTCTTCTCGGCTGCATCTTCGGGATGTTCTACACGCCCTCCACCAGCTACTGGGCGGTGACCTTCTTCATCACCGGCTCGCTCAGCATGGTGCTCTCACTCCTGCACACGCTCTCCCCGGAGCTGCTCGCCGTGCGCGTCCAGGAGACCGTTCTGGGGGCGGGGTGCGGGATTCTGGCAGCCGCGCTCGTCGTCCCCATGAGCGTCCGCACAGTCGCCGACATGCGTCTGACGGAACTGCTCGCCGTTCTCGACCACCTCGCGCGCTGCGGACGACCGCCGGTCGGCGTCCCAACGTCCGCATCCGATGAACATGCTCTCGATCAGGCGCTGGAGGCTTTCCGCAAAGCCAGTCGTCCTCTGGTACACCCGCTCAATCCCCGCCGTGCCGAACGCGCCCGGGTCCGCTGTGTTCTCGAACGCGTGGAAGCCACGTCCTTCCACGCGCGAAACCTCCGCCACCGCGACCGGACATGCATGAGAGGGCCGCGGTCGAATACGACGTCACCGCCGAACGGGTCGTCGCCGACCTGACACGATCGGACGCCCTGCCCACAGTTCTGACCGCGCTCGTGAGAATGCTCGCCGACGCCGACGCCGACGCCGACGCCGTCGCGCTCGGAAACGCCGCGTGGTGTTGGCGCAACGACACCGCGGTCGAAGCGCGGCGCATCGGCCAATGACGGTGTGATGGCCCGGGTCACCATTGCGGGCCCCGCGGCGACCGCCCCACATCGACCCGATCGACGGTATCGACTGGTACGGCATTCGCGGCGAGCTGACCGATTCCCCCGGGGGGCTTGCCGGACGGGCGGGTTACTGCGGCGGTACAGAATGCGCCGATTGAGATTTCGACCCGCGACAAAGAAATAGCAGCACCCGTGGTCGGTGAGAGCCAACGGTGAATCTCGCGATGTAGAAGCAGCGATTACCACCGTTCGACCTCGTCCAGGACGATGCGACGGGGAGGTCGCCTCGGCGACGGCCCATCGGGATCACGACTCGGAAACGGCCGCGAGTGCGCGATAGTTGACGGAATCGCGCGGAGGACATCGGGGTTTGCAGTCGAGGCTTCGGGGGAACGGGTCCCTTCGGTTTCGCTCCAGTTCGCAGCGTTGCCGGCGTTACGAGCGGTTCGCCGATATGGCGGCGGACGGCGGTCTTCGCCGTTTCACGCTCACATCCCGCCACTCGATTTATTGGCTCGTCGTCGGTCTCCGATACAGGTATGACCAACACTCTCTCGTGAATCCGCTGCTTCTCCTTCTCCACATTGCCGTCGTCCATGTGCGAAAGGAGGCGAGCGCGGGCATCGTCTGTTCGGATGTCCAGCACACGCAGGGGTGCAATTGGCGTGTGCAGGCACGACCTGGCCGATGCCTGCCCGCAGGCGCGGCGGAGTGCGGTCCCCTGGGCGCCATGAGCTCGCCCGCGGGCGAACAGCTGTGGTAACCGTTCTCTATCCGTCCGGGCGATGTTCACCGGTGACGACTCTGTGCGCCCGGCGGCACATGATGCGGCAGTGCACGCAGGCGCGGGGACGTCGGCCTTTCACTGGGGGGATATGTCGAGCAGGTCAGATGGCGCCGGTCCGATTCGGAGGTGGCACCCCAGATCCCGTATGCCTCACCTGAAGTGATGGCGTAGTCGCGACAATCACGCTGCACGGGGGCAGTCCAGGCAGATCTGCTCGGCAACCTGCTCGCGACGAAGTCGATCTCCGCGTCCTTCGTCGTCTCTGGGAAAGAACACCTCGAGGTCCGTCGGTCTGCCGCGGGCGCGAAGTCGCCAGTCCCAGAACCGGGTCGCCGGCAGCAGGGGGCGGTGAGTAGTTCGTGGCGGCATAACAAACTCGGTTCCTGTCTCGGTGTGGCACATGTAGCTGTGCGGGCGCGACTTGATGCGGCGCAGACGCCGCGACGAAGGTGCATCCAGCTGTCCGCAGTGGCCGCATTTCCGAACAACCAGAATAGCGCAACCGGTTGTTCATCGGAAGTATCTGTGCTTGACTCGAGTCGGGAACCGATCGTCGGCTCACCCATTCCTCCGCCGATCCTTCTCGGATCACACACATCGCACATTCGAGGGCAGCATCAGAGATGATCACGAACTGGAAAGAAACATCAATTGTCGGCACTAGCTGTGACCTGCCGGTTCTCGACACCGTCGACGTTCTCGTCGTGGGCGGCGGCGCCGCTGGTGTTGCGGCCGCGACGGTGGCGGCCGAGGCCGGCGCGAGCGTGGTCCTGGTCGAGAAGTACGGATTCTGTGGTGGCGCTGCCGTCGCTGGGATGTCCGGCACCATCTGCGGAATGTACGCAGCGTCAGAGACACCCGGTTCGCCCCTGCAGGTCGTGCAGGGCTTTTCCGAGCGGTTCTCCGTCGAGTTGTCCAAACGAGGTGGTCTGACAGCGCCGCAGATGTACGGCAAGACCTGGACCGCTGCGCACGATCCGCTGGTCTGGCGCGAGGCGGCGGAATCGATGCTGCTCGACGCCGGCGTGCGAATTCTGTTCCACACCAACGTGGTCGGTGTGATCATGGATGGGGCATCACACGAGGGTGTGGTGGTGGAGTCGACCGCAGGCCGGTCATTGATTCGGGCGCGGCGCACAATCGACGCCTCCGGTGACGGTGCGGTCGTCGCCCGTGCGGGCCACCGATACACCTACGGGGACAGCGGGCGTATCCAGAATCCGACGATGTTCTTCCGGATCGCCGGTGTCGACGTCGACCGGTTTCTCGACTTCTACGGCCACGACACGATCTGCCCGCCGGAGGTGTCCGCCGACATCGTCGCCGCGCGCGAGGAGGGGCTCGACCTCCCTCGGCAGAAGATCTGGATCTTCCAGACGCCGCGGCCGGGGGAGTTGATGGTCAACGCCACTCGTCTGGTCGGGTTCGACGGGCGCATGCTCAACGTCGTCGACCCGGTCGATTTCACCGAGGCCGAGATCGGGGGACGTCGTCAGGTCCGCAGCTACGCCGAGTACCTGAAGCTGCGCATACCCGGGTGCGAGAACAGCTATGTCGTCGATACCGGCACCGAGGTCGGCATCCGGCAGACCCGCACCATCGCGGCCGCGGAACGGCTCACCAATACCGATGTGCTCGAGCACCGCAAGCGCCCCGACGGTATCGCGCGGGTGCCCTGGCCGATCGAACTGCACGACGGTGACAAACCGAAACTGCACTGGATCCTCGACGACTTCTACGAGGTTCCGTTTGCCGCGCTGATCCCCGAGGTGGGGGATAACATCATCGTTGCCGGCCGGTGTCTGGGAGCCGAGCACGAAGCGCTGGCTTCTGCCCGGGTGACCGCCCAATGCTTCGAGTACGGGCACGCGGCGGCCGTCGCGGTGCACCAGTCGCTTCAGCGTGATGTGCCCCTCCGGGAGATCCGCGGCGAGGCTGTCCGCGAGCGGATGGCCGCCAACGGCAGCGACCTGTAAGCGCTGGGTGGTGCAACGCAACAGGTCGGGGCAGCCTCCACGTGGAGACCGCCCCGACCTTGTTGTGTGTGCGTGGGTCAACGCCCGGTGAACCGGGCCGGCCGCTTCTGGACGAACGAGGCGATGCCTTCCCGACCGTCCTCGGAGGCGAACAGGTCGAAGAGCAGGCTCTGCTCCAGGGCGTAACCGGGTCCCCGGTTGCCGGGCACCGCCGCCGCGGCGTAGCCGACGGCCTTTTTGATGGCGGCGACCGCCAGCGGGGCCCGCCCGGCTATGTCGGTGGCCAGTGTGCGCGCGGTCTCGGTCAGGTCGTCGAGAGCGCAAATCTGCGAGACGATGCCCGACTGGTTGGCCTCGGCGGCGCTGAGGCGGCCCGCGGTCATGATCAGATGTCGTGCACGGTTCGGGCCAACGAACTGGGGAAGGCGTTGGGTGCCACCCCAACCCGGCAACAGGCCGAGGGAGACCTCCGGCAGGCCGAAGGACGCCGACTCGGCTGCGATTACGATGTCGCAGGCGAGGACGATTTCGAATCCGCCGCCGAGGGCGAGTCCGTTCACCGCGGCGATGACGGGTTTTTCGAAGGTGTCGATCCGGTCGCACAAGTCGTTGCAGGCGCGCGTGAACGCGGCGAACTGGGCGGCCTCTGCCTTCTCGTACTGGGCGATGTCGGCGCCGGCGGCGAACGCCTTCCCGGTGCCGGTAACCACGACGGCGCGGACATCGGGATCCTCGGCGACAATGTCGAGGGCCTCGTTGAACTGCTGGACCATCGCCGAATTGAGGGCGTTGAACTTTTGTGGCCGGTCGAGGGTGATGGTGGCCACGCCCTCACCGGTTTCCAGTGCGACGAGGATTTCCTCAAGCGTTGTGGACACGGACAACTCCTTCCTGTGCGAGTGCGTCGATCTCGCTGTCGTTGAGCCCGAGTGTGCTCAAGATGGACTCGGTGTGTTCTCCCAGGGCGGGAGGCAGCGTGCGGGCGGCCGGTGTCTGGCCGTCGTAGCGGATCGGGTGAGCGAGCACCTTGACCGGGCCGCTGCCGGGGTAGTCGAACTCGAGGAAGCTGTTGTTGTGCAGCACCTGGGCATCGTTGACGACGGCTTCGTAGTCGTTGACGGGAGCGAACCAGACCTTGTGCTCGGTGAAGTGCGCCTCCCACTCCTGGGTTGTCCGCTCGGCGAGGTGTTTGGAGATGCGCTCGTTGATCTCCTCACGGCGGTTGTATTCGTCGTCCGCGGCGATCGTGGTGAACCAGTCGTCGTCGAACGCCTTGGAAAGGATCGACAGGGCGGTGATCGAAACGGTGATGTGCCCGTCCGCGGTGCGGTAGATCCCGTACGGCGCCTTGTAGTAGCGCGACCCGATACCGGTCGGGCTCCGCTCGCCCCGGAATCCGTTGAGATAGTAGGAGATCGGTTCGATCTGCAGGTCGAGTGCGGCGTTGAGTAGATTACTTTCGACCTTGCATCCTTTGCCGGTGCGTTCGCGGCCGAGGAGGGCACCGAGGATGCCGAACGCGCCCAGGACGGCACCGTGCTGATCGATGACGGAGGCGCCCACCGACGTGGGCGGTGAGTCGGCGCTGCCGGTCGCGTGCGCGAGCCCGGACAGCGACTGCAACAGTAGATCCTGGCCTGGCCGATCGCGGTACGGGCCGGCGGAGCCGTACCCGGACAGCGAGCAGTACACCAGCCGCGGATTGCGGGCGGACAGTTCCTCGTAGCCGAGTCCGAGCCGCTCGAGGGCGCCTGGCCGGAAGCTCTCGATGAGCACGTCCGCGTCGTCGATCAGTTTCAGCAAGATCGACTTGGCCTTTTCGGATTTCAGATCGATCGACAGGCTCTGGACATTCCGGTTGCCGAGCAGGAAGAAGACGCTGGCATCGCCGACATAGGCGTCAGGTCCGGACCAGCTTCGCTCGAAAGCGCCTGCGGGAGATTCGATCTTGACTACCTCGGCACCGAGGTCCGCGAGCATCTGGGTGGCCGACGGCCCCTGCAGGAAATGGGTGAAACTGACAACGCGTATTCCGGACAGCATGAACCCTCCCGGGCGTGAGTGTGAATGACCCGGTCGCATCGACCTGTGCGCTGCGAGCTACGGGCTGGCTTGTGGGCCCCGCCCGGTGTCTCGGTGCGAGGCAGTTGGTAGTTAATGCAGTAAAGCACGGCAGCACCGGTTGCGCAACCGGTTGTTCATCGGGTTTTGTGCTGTGCCTACGACGTCGGAGTGCGGGGCAATCGGTCGCCAGATGGCGAGCTGGTTAGGCGGCGGTGTCGGTGATGACGGCCGGGCCGTCGCGGATGGCGATGTGCTGACCGGTAAGTGTCTGGAGTTGGGTGGCGAGGTCGCGGGCGCGGCGGTGAAGCCTGGGTGCCACCTGGAGCAACGTCGTCGTGTGGCTTTGCCTGCTGGCCGAAGAGTCAGCGGCGTGATCCACGGCGAACAACTCGAACTCCTCGGCGACCGCCGTGACCACCAACGTAAGGTGTGGACCCGTGATCGATCAGGCGCTGCTAACGCGCCCGAAGGACGCACTCGAAGACAAGAGAGACCTTCTGTCGAATCCCGGAGGTCCTCGACAACGTCGCCGCCCTCGCCTGGACATGGGTCAAGATCGCTGCGGCATCTGAGAGCCGCCATGACCGCGCCGGTGCTGATCGATATCCTGCTCTCTATACTGAGTCATGATGGTGAGCCTCAATGACGTCGCACGCGCCGCCGGCGTGTCGAAATCCGTTGCGTCCAGGGCGCTCAACGGCGACGTCAACGCACGGATTCGCGAGGACACCCGCACTCGAATCCTCGAGATCGCGGAGCAACTCGGGTATGTCCCGAACCGGCGCGCCATCGCACTGCGCTTCAATCGCTCCGGCGCCATCGCACTGATCGTCCCCGACCCGAACAACCACGTCTTCGCCGAGATGCTGTCCGGAATCCAGCAGGTTGCCACCCCAGCGGGGATCGATGTCCTCATCGGCACCGTCGACCACGCGCCGGAAGGCCGCGATGCCGTGCAGCGCCTGCTCAAGCAAGGGCGAGTTGACGGTATTTTGATCCAGCGCCGCGAAGACTTCGATGACAACGAGCTTCGCGAAGTTGTCCCCGAGGGCATCCCCACTGTCTTTGTCAACTGCCGACTCGATGACCGGACAGGATCGGTCATCTTGCCGGATGCCGAAGGCGTCCGTATCGCGACAGAGCATCTGATAGACCTCGGTCACCGCGACCTCGGATTCATTGGCGGATCGCCCACACACGACACCGCAGTCCGTCGCCGAATGGGTTTCGAGGAAACACTCGCCTCACACGGCCTTGCCTCTCGGCCGGAATGGGTACATGAGCTCGGATGGGAGGCTCCCTCTGGAGCGGCCGCGGTCGATGCCATCCTCGTCCGGCCCGATCGGCCAACTGCACTAGTGGTGGCGAGTGTGAACGCTGCAGTAGGTGCACTCTCCCAACTGCAGCGAGCGCAGGTGAAGGTTCCCGAGGAGATGTCCATCGTCGGGATCCACACCACCTGGGTATCGGAGACGGTATTCCCGGCCATCACCACCGTGCGAATGCCGCTGTCGAAGATCGGCAGCACGGCGGCGGAAATGCTCCTCGGGCACCTCGACGGGGAGGCGCTCTCCAATGTGACGATCGACGATCCCGCCCCTGAACTACTGGTGCGGGGCACCTCGATTGCCCCGACGAAGGCGTGACTCGGGACTAGCGGGCCCGATCGCGGACGAAGAACGACCTGCCCTTACCGCGGAAGCGTCCGCGGAGGTCAAGGACGCACCACCGTTTCAGCTCGGGTAGTCCGACTCGGCGGCGACTTGCCGCCCCGCGATCGATCAGCGAGCTCCACGATGTCGCCCCGGCGAAAGGAACCGCAGCGACATTCGACTAGCAGGCAGCGCGACCGTAAATTCGCCAGGATTCGGTCCCGTCAGGTTTCGAGGATCTCGAGTTCTGTTCTGGAAGCAATTGCACACCTCGACGAGTGTGCCGCGCAGTTCGAGGTTGCAGGGACAACATGCACAACCGGTTGCGCACCCGGGCAGTGGGTGCTTTACTTACTTCACCCCGCCTTGTGACTGCGACCACAGTCGTGCGTCCAACCCCGCTCCTCCTGAAGGAATGCAATGAATCCTCCCGAGCGAACCTCGATGGCTTCGCCAATGACCGAATCGTCCCGGCCGTCGAACAACGGCCTGCGCAAGGTAGTCGCCGCCTCGATGGCCGGGACTGTCGCGGAGTGGTACGAGTTTCTTCTGTACTCCGCGGCTTCCGCGTTAGTCTTCGGCACCCTGTTCTTTCCGAAGACCGACAACGCCCTCGACGGCGTACTTAGTGCACTGCTCATCTACGCGGTCGGCTTTCTCGCCCGTCCGCTCGGCGGTGTGGTTTTCGGTCTCTACGGCGACAAGTTCGGCCGCAAGAAACTGCTGCAGTTCAGCCTTCTGCTGGTCGGGATCTCCACGTTCGGAATGGGCTGCCTCCCCGGCTTCGGCAGTATCGGCTATTGGGCGCCAGGGCTTCTCGTGATTCTCCGCTCTATTCAGGGATTCGCAGTCGGAGGCGAATGGGGTGGTGCAGTTCTGTTGGTCAGCGAGCACAGCTCCGACCGTCGCCGCGGCTTCTGGGCGAGCTGGCCACAGGCGGGGCTTCCTTTGGGGAACCTTGTCGCGACCATGGTCTTGTCCGTGCTTGCCTTCGTCATGCCGGAATCGGCATTCCTTGGTTGGGGATGGCGACTGGCGTTCTGGCTCTCAGCGGTCATCATCATCATCGGCTACTACATTCGCACGCATGTCGACGACGCGCCGATCTTCCTGGAGTCGCTGAAGGCCGAGGAACAGCGCAGCGAGAACCGGTCCAGTGTGTCGCAGGCGATTCGACAGTATCCGCGGCAGATAGCGATCGCGATGGGACTACGTGTCGGCGAGAATATCCTCTATCAGGTGGTCGTGACCTTCTCGATCACATACCTGGCCTTCAAGGTCGGAATGAAGATCGAAAATGTCTTGCTGGTTATGCTAATTCCGCATCTGCTGCATTTCATCCTGATTCCCGTGATTGGCGGCCTTACCGATCGGATCGGGCGCAAACCCGTCTACATGACCGGTGCGCTGCTGATGGTGTTGTGGGCGTTCACTTCCTATCCCTTGATGAACACGGGAAACATCGTGCTCGTGATCGTGGCGCTGACGCTTGGACTCGCCGTTCATGCGCTGGTCTACGCGCCGCAGGCTGCGATGATGTCCGAGATGTTCCCGACACGTATTCGGTATTCCGGGGTATCGCTCGGCTACCAAGTGACCTCAGTCTTCGCCGGGTCGGTTGCCCCATTCATCGCGACTTACCTTCTGCGTGAGTATCATTCGTGGATCCCGATTGCGTTTTACCTGGTAGTCGCGGCGAGTGTTTCACTGGTCGCAATCTCGGCCGCGCGCGAGACCTGCGGCATCTCATTGCAGGATGTCGACGCCCAGGACCGGACGAGATTTCCACCGAGTTCGAACCAGCAGCGCTGACAAAACAGCGCTCACCGGTACCCCCAATCTCTCATTTGTCCAGCAGGACAGCAGGTTGCCATGAGTAGGCTCATCGGCACTACTGCGAGGGCCCGTACCTCAGCCTCGTTCCGAGACGCGGCGAAGGAAGTATCGTCGCCGGACGACCTCTGAGCGCCGATCATCAAATATTGTCCTCTTACCGCGGAGTGTCTCGAATACGGTCACGCCGCAGCACACCGACCATTCGATCGCCGCCGAACTCCATCGCGTACCCAGACATCGGTGGCGCAGAGGTGCGAAGGGGCATGCAACGTTCCGGCAGTGCACTCTGACCTTCCTATCTGAAGTTCTTCACGCGGTCATTTCGACTGCAGTACAGGAGGTAAATATGCCCATCAACCGACCCATCTCCACGACGGCTGACGCGTTGCCAGATAATGATCGCGGTCAGCCCGGCCAACTCAGAAGTCGCTTCGTCCCTGGCACAACCCGGTGGGCTGTCCGTCGCGCCCAATGGACCGCGCTCGGGCGATCGGTTGAGGATCAGGGGCGACCACAGATCGCCATCGTAAACACCTCATCCCGGCTTTCTGTCTGTTTCGCCCATCTCGACGACATCGTCGATGTGGTAGCTGAGGCGATCTGGGAAGCTGGCGGCTTGCCACTCGAGATACGAACTGTCGCACCGAGCGATTTCGTAACCAGCGCCGGACGAAAGGCGCGATACCTCCTTCCCACCCGTGACCTCATCGTCAACGATGTGGAAGCCGCAGTGGAAGGGGCCGTACTCGACGGAATGGTCTGCTTGTCCTCCTGCGACAAGACGGCCCCCGCCCATCTCATGGCGTCAGCACGACTAGACATCCCCTCCATTCTGGTCATCGGCGGGTATCAACGGGGAGGCACATACGCAGGCTGCTCGGTGGATATCGACACCGTCTACGAGTCTGTCGGCGCCGTCAACGCGGGCGAGATGACCGTCGATCAGCTCGGCGACCTGGCCGATGCCGCGATTCAAGGGCCGGGCGTCTGCGCAGGACTCGCCACCGCGAACACCATGCATGTCCTATCCGAAGCCCTCGGAATGACAATGCCTGGCTCGGCACCCATTCGAGCGAACTCAGACAGGATGCGCGAACGCGCTGCTGCTGCTGGTACTCGAATCGTCGAAATGGTCGCCGAAGGATTGACCGCACGAAAGGTGCTGACCAAAGACGCCATCGAGAATGCTGTCGAAGTTGCCCTTGCGCTGGGGGGTTCGGTCAATTGTATTCGTCATCTCGCAGCAGTTGCCAATGAAGCCGACCTCGATATGGATGTTGTCGCCACATTCGAGGAACGAGCAAAATCCGGCGTTCAACTCGCGGCAATACGACCGAACGGAACCAACCAGGTATGGGATCTCGAGCGGGTAGGGGGCACTCAAGCCGCAATGAAGGCTTTGCTTCCACGACTACACGGCACAGCGTTGACAGTGACAGGTGACACCGTGATGGAGAGAGCCGAGACAGCCCCTCAACCGGACGGCGAAGTGTTGCATGAACTCTCGGACCCGATTCGCAACGAGAGTGGGTTGCTGATTCTTCGTGGTTCGCTTGCTCCTGATGGGTGCATCGTCAAAGTCGCGGGCGTCGGTAACGCACGTCGTCAGTTCTCGGGCTCAGCGAAGGTATTCCTAGGCGAGGACCAGGCAATCATGGCTCTCAGTAACCGGGAAATTACGCCAGGCGATGTCATTGTCCTTCGCGGTATGGGGCCACGCGGTGGCCCGGGCACGGTGTTCGCGGCAAGCTTCGTGGCGGCCCTCAACGGCGCAGGGCTCGGCGGCCAGGTCGCGGTGGTGACAGACGGCGAACTGTCAGGACTCAACCATGGACTAGTCGTCGGCCAGGTCATGCCTGAAGCAGCGGACGGGGGGCCACTCGCCGGCGTGGAACCTGGTGACATCATTTCAATCGACCTCGACACACGCACGCTTGATGCGGACCCTATTCGGCAGGGAGCGCCCGTACATTCCGGTACCCCGGGCCGAGAACGCGGTTGGCTCGGCCAGTATGCCCAACTTGTGGGCCCCATACAGCAGGGTGCGGTCCTCAGACGCCCGATATCGCAGTAGGCGTTCAGAAAGGAATCGAGACGTTGTCGAATACAGCAACTCAGCCGAGGAGGGCCGCCATCGCCGCCCTCGTCGGAACAGTGCTCGAGTGGTACGACTTCATCGTGTACGGCACCGCCGCYGCGGTAGTTCTCAACAGACTGTTTTTTCCGTCCGAGAATCCGCTGGTGGGGACCTTGGCCGCCTTCGCCACATACGCGGTCGGGTTCCTGGCGCGACCCATTGGAGGGTTGATCCTTGGGCGAATGGGCGACCGTCTTGGCCGCAAGAAGGTCTTGGTTTCGACCTTATTGCTCATGGGCGGTGCGACAACGGCGATCGGCCTCCTCCCGACGTACGCGACCATCGGTATCGCTGCCCCCATCCTGCTCGTTGTTCTGCGCCTGATTCAAGGATTCGGAGCGGGAGGGGAGTACGCAGGCGCAGTAGTACTCTCGGTCGAGCACTCGGCACCCGGCAAGCGCGGTCTTGCGGGTGCATGGGCGCCACTCGGTTTCTCAGTCGCCACGTTGCTGGCGAACGCCGTATTCTATCTCTTCCTACTCATGCCCGAGGAGCAGTTCGAATCGTGGGGGTGGCGAGTTCCGTTCCTCCTCGGTGCGGTGTGCGTAGTAGTTGGCTACATCATCCGGCGACGAGTGGAGGAGCCGCCAGCCTTCGAAAAGATGCAATCACACCGCACCGCACCACCGAAGCTGTCACTGTTCGCTGCGCTCAAAGAGCATCCGCGTAGCTTCCTCATCGTCGTGGGTACGCGGATGGGGGAGAACGGTTTCGCCTACCTTCTGCCCGTCTTCGGTGTCGCCTACGTGTCGAAGACTCTCGAGTTGGGTGACTCGGTGGCGTTGTGGGCAGTGATGATTGCTTCAGCAATACAGCTGATTACTGTGCCGTTCTATGGTGCGCTGTCCGACCGAGTCGGCCGGAAACCCGTCTACATCGCAGGAGCGGTCGGGTCCATGCTGTGGCTCGCACCCTTCTTCATGCTGACCGGGACAGGCTCGACGGGCGCAGTGATCTTGGCCTTCGCCATCGGGTTGGGATTCGCCTACCCCGCCATGCTTGCCCCCCAAGCCGCCTGGTACGCCGAACTGTTCGATACAGAATTCCGGTTGTCCGGCTTTGCGTTCTCGCGGGAAGTCGGCTCCGTTCTGGCCGGCGGGTTGGCTCCGTTCGTTGCTACTGCCCTGTTCGCATGGACCGGGTCATGGTGGCCGATCGTGGGATACATGACAGCCCTGGCGGTGATTGCATTGGTGGCCTTGTGGATGGGGCCGGAGACGTTGCGCCGGGAGATGGACGCGACTGATGCCAAGCCTGTAGGCGACGAGACGACACGCTTTGCAGCGTCTGACTCAGGTCGGCAATGACCCACAAGTCCAGCGTCTTCGGTATGACGCGTCGGGCGGCCTTGATGCCGCGGTAGGGTACGCGTGGCAGCAGAGGAAGCCGCTTGTTCGGCTCCTCGGATGTCCCGCATGGTCCTTTCGGTTGCCCCGTGGTCTTGATCAATAGGAACGCTGAAGAAGGACCAGCGCGACACATGGGCGCCCGCCTCGATTGGGATCCCGCCGATTTCGGCTCAGTGAACCATCCCGGGTCTCATGCACACACTGTCATTTGTGTGCGACCGGTTGATCGGCACGGTGTTCAGCGTAGTACTTGGCTTCGTACTCGGCCGGTGGGATCCGCCCGAGACGATGCATGAGCCGGCCGGTGTTGTACCAGTGCACCCACGCCGAGGTGGCCTCCTCGACGTCACCGATGGTGCGCAGCGGCCCCTTG
>NZ_JBFUGT010000133.1:0-17460 GCF_056402775.1 Rhodococcus sp. P3_B8 | reverse complement strand
CCGTCGCAGATCGCGGCATCGATCATCGATTCGCCGACGACCTTGAGCAGGAACAGTGAGCCCTGGCCCACCAGTTCGCGGGGGAGCGGGAACACGTCCTCGACTGCTTCCTCGGCGAGGATCGGGCCACCGGCCGCGATCCGGCCGAGGACCGGGACGAACGTGGGTTCCGGCAGGGGTGCGCCGTCGGCGCCGGACTTGACCGCGGCCAACCCGACTGCGGCGCTCGCGTTCGCCGCGGCTCCCGCCGCCACCTCGTCGAGGCCGCGCACGTCGACGGCGCGGGGACGATTGGGATCCCGGCGGAGGAAGCCCTTCCGCTCCAGCGTGCGCAGTTGATGAGCGACGGACGACGTGGAGGTGAGCCCCACGGCGTCGCCGATCTCGCGGATGCTCGGCGGATATCCGCGCTCGTTGACGGACGTGCGAATCACCTCGAGGACACGGCGCTGCCGGTCGGTCAACCCGGCGGCGGAGCCACCGCTCACACGTGGAGTCGAACCGTCGGTCGAGCTGTCGTCCTTCATGGCGAGGTGCCTCCGTCTGTATGTGGATCTTCTCGGTATGGGTCGCATGTGACTGCTGTGCCGCGTGACACGAATCTATCCCGCTTTCCTCGGAGTTTCAAACATCTGTTCGACACGTGTCGCGAGAAGTAGAGACATTGTCGGAGTGCCGTGGTAGAAATCGAACATGTGTTCTTTCGAACGCGTGATCGAACGACCGGAGCGATCAGACACCGACCGGGTCGGTAGCGGATACGACAACGGATCTGACGACAACGGATCTGACAACGGATACGAGCAGCGGAGGTACCGATGAGCAACGCAGTTCTCCATCGGCAGGCAGTGCTGAACCGGCAGGCCCTGGAACGGGGTGTCGTCCGGTCCGGGGCCGCACGGTCGTACCGGACCGAGCCGCGCCGCCGGCGCACCGACGGCGAGCTGCGGCGCCCGTCGTCCGGCGCCGTCGCGTACCGGCCCACCCACACCGGTGTCTCCCGTGCCGATCACGCGCGCGGGGCGAACGACGTCGGCTGGCGGATGGTGCTCGCGAGTGTCGTGATCACGGCGGGTGTGTTGTGCGGGCTCGTCGGGGTGGCTCAGCTGGCCACGACCGACGGTGTGAGCAATTCGGCGGCCACGGAGGTCGTGCAGGTGCAGCAGGGGGAGAGCCTGGCAGCGCTCGCGGCGCGGATCTCCCCGGAATTGCCGGTGGCACAGGTGGTCGAGCGGATCATGGAGCTGAACGCCATGTCCAATTCGGCGCTCCACCCGGGCCAGAGTCTGATCGTCCCGTCGTCCTCTACCCGGTGACGGGGGTGGCTCTGCATGTCTGTCCCCCAGGGCGGCCGAGTAGTCTCGGATGCTGTCAGTCCCACCACTTCGTGTGGTCGCGTCGAGATCGTGCATCCGCTGCGTGAATCCGTTTTCGTCGGTTCGCCATCGGGGGAGGCGAACAGTTGCGGCCACGACGGCTACGACGAAGGAATCGCCATGCACTGCCCGTTTTGCCGGCACCCCGATTCACGTGTGGTCGATTCGCGAGAAGCCGACGAAGGACAGGCCATCCGTCGCCGCCGCTCGTGCCCCGAGTGTGGTCGCCGATTCACCACCGTCGAGACGGCCGTGCTGTCGGTGGTCAAGCGCAGTGGTGTCACCGAACCGTTCAGCCGGGAGAAGGTGGTGCGGGGAGTGCGCCGCGCCTGCCAGGGCCGGCAGGTAGACAACGACGCCCTGAATCTTCTTGCCCAGCAGGTCGAGGACGCGGTCCGGGCGTCGGGTTCTGCGGAGATCCCGAGCAACGAGGTGGGCCTCGCCATTCTCGGTCCGCTTCGTGATCTCGACGAGGTGGCGTACCTGCGCTTCGCGTCCGTGTACCGGTCTTTCAGCTCCGCCGAGGACTTCGCCCGCGAGATCAAAGAGCTACGCGAACACCGCGAATCCCGCGACGACGCCTGAGCCGAGGCGTCACCGCACCTTCTCCATGGCCCTGCGCGTCAGCGCACCTTCTCCATTGCACTGATCACGCGCTTCTCGGACACGGGGATCGGTGTCCCGAGTGTTTGAGCGAACAGGCTGACGCGCAGTTCCTCGATCATCCAGTGAATGGCGTCGACTTCGGGTGTGTGCTGTCGTTCTTCCGGCAGGCCGGCGAGCATGCGTTCGTATCCGGCGTACACCCGGTCGAGAACGTCCATCCCCTTCTGGTCGCGCGGTGCGCTCCCGGGAAGAGCTTCGAGACGGGCCGCCGCGGCGGCGAGGTAGCGGGGCAGTTCACGGAGGCGAGTGGCACCGATGTCGGCGACGAATCCGGGAAACAGCAGCGACTGCCGCTGTTCGCGCACGTCGTCGGCGGCCTCACCGGTCGCACGTTCCAGCACGACGGCGAGCCGATGGTCGGCTTCGAGTACCGGCGACACCAGTCGTAGGAGCACCGCCACGTTCCGGGCCATCTCGGCGCGCGCCGTCGCCACGAGGGCGTCGAACTCCTGAGGGGTGCGCACCGGCGTGCCGTGTGCGGCGATCAACTGGTTCGCGGCGGCGTTGCGGCAGTCGTCGATCAGGGCGTCGAGGCTGCCGTCGGGGTTCTGCCCGAGCGCAAGTCGCTGTGCGTTGCTCAGGCCCGATGTGACCGTCTTCGCCTGGGTGGGAACGGCGGCGAGCAGCAGCCGGCGCGTTCCGGCGCGCATTGCGGATCGTTGCGCCGCCGCGGTGCTGAGCACGCGGACGGCGACACCGTCACCCTCCGGGACCAGGGCGGGGTAGCCGGTGACCTTCTGGCCGCCGAGTTCGCGTGTCACGGTGGCCTCGAGCGAACCGAGGGTGGCAGGGGTCCACGTGAGTGCGGGCGGCCGCTCCGAATTCGACGCCGCCTTCGCCACCTCCACCTGGACGCGGGGAGCGAGCGACTTGCGCAGCGACACGAGATCCTTGTCCCGGCCGAGGACGGCACCTTTCTCGTCCACGGCAGCGAACGTCATGTGCAGATGGTCGGGGAGCGCGGTGACGTCGAAGTCCTGGGGATCGATGCGACAGGCGCCGAGCCGCGACAACTCGCGGGCCATCGCCGTGGTGAGCGGTTCGGAGCGGGGTTTCACGGCGGAAAGCGCGGCGCCCGCGAAGTCCGGTGCCGGAACCACCTGTCGGCGAAGGGTCTTTGGGAGCGTCTTGATCAGGGCGGTGACCAGTTCGACGCGCATGCCGGGGACCAGCCAGTCGAAGCCGACCGGGCGCAGGCCCGCCAGCAGCGCAATCGGGATGCGGGCGGTGACGCCGTCGTCCTCGGTGCCGGGCTCGAACTGGTAGGTGAGGGGGAACTGCATGTCGCCCTGACGCCAGGCGTCGGGGTACTCGCCGCCGAGTACTGCTGCGGACTCGGCGTTGACGACCGTCGCCTGGGTGAACGTGAGCAGGTCGGGGTTCTTGCGGCGGGCGACCTTCCACCAGGAGTCGAAATGCCGGGCGGAGACCGCTTCCGGGCCGACGCGCTGGTCGTAGAAGTCGTAGAGGGTGTCGTCGTCCACGAGGATGTCGCGCCTGCGGGCGCGGTGCTCGAGTTCCTCGACGTCTTCGAGGAGTGCGCGGTTGGCGTGGAAGAACTTGTGCTGCGTCTGCCACTCGCCCTGCACCAGAGCGTGGCGGATGAACAGGTCCCGGGACGTCTCGGGGTCGATGGTGCTGTAGGTGACCGCACGCCGGGCGACGAGCGGGATCCCGTACAGCGTCACGCGTTCGTAGGCCATGGCGGCGCCGCGCTTCGACGACCAGTGCGGCTCGGAGTAGGTGCGTTTCACGAGGTGCGGCGCCAGCTTCTCCGCCCACTCGGGTTCGATCCTGGCCGACATGCGTGCCCACAGCCGGGACGTTTCGACCAGTTCGGCGGCCATGACCCATCGCGGGGGCTTCTTGAACAGGCTCGAGCCGGGGAAGACCGCGAATCGGCTTCCGCGGGCCCCGAGGAAGTCTCGCTTGTCACCCTCGCGGAGTCCGATGTGCGACAGCAGTCCCGCGAGGAGGGACTGGTGGATCGCCGCCTCGCCGGCCGGGGTATCGGTGGTGTCCCAGCCCAGCCCACGGGTGATCTGCCGGAGCTGGCCGTGCAGGTCCTGCCATTCGCGGATGCGCAGCCAGTGCAGGAACTCGTTTCGGCACATCTTGCGGAACTGGTTGGACGACAATTCGTTCCGCTGCTCGCGCAGGTATTTCCACAGTTCGAGGAAGGCGAGGAAGTCGGAGTTCTCCACGGTGAACCGGGCGTGCTTCTCGTCCGCTGCCTGCTGGAATTCGGCGGGACGTTCCCGCACGTCCTGGATCGAGAGGGCCGAGACGATGACCAGCACCTCGGACAGGCAGCCGTTCCGGTGTGCCTCGACGAGCATCCGGGCCATGCGCGGATCGACGGGGATCTGCGCGAGTTCGCGTCCGACCGCGGTGAGGACGGGTTGCTCGTTCTGGGCTTTCCGTTCGATCGCCCCGAGTTCCTCGAGCAGGCCGATGCCGTCGCGGACGGCCCGCGGGTCGGGTGGCTGGACGAACGGGAACGCGGCGATGTCGCCGAGGCCGAGCGCCGTCATCTGCAGGATGACGGACGCGAGGTTGGTGCGCAGGATCTCCGGTTCGGTGAACGCGGGCCGCGCCTCGAAGTCCTCTTCCGAGTAGAGGCGGATGCAGATGCCCTCGGCCACACGGCCGCAACGCCCGGAACGCTGGCGGGCGGACGCTTGCGAGATCGGTTCGATGGGGAGGCGCTGCACCTTGGTGCGCACCGAGTAGCGGGAGATGCGGGCGGTTCCCGGGTCCACGACGTACCGGATGCCGGGCACGGTGAGGGAGGTTTCCGCGACGTTCGTCGACAGCACGACCCTCCGCCCGGTGTGGGGGGTGAACACCTTGTGCTGTTCCGCCGCCGACAGCCGGGCGTACAGGGGCACGATCTCGGTGCCGCGCAGTCTACGGTCGCGGAGCGCGTCGGCGGTGTCGCGGATCTCCCGTTCGCCGGAGAGGAAGACCAGGATGTCGCCGTCGCCCTCGCCGGACAATTCTTCGACCGCCTCGCACACCGCGTCGACGGGGTCGCGGTCGAAGGTCTGGTCGCCCACTTCCACGGTGAGTGGGCGGTAACGCATCTCGACGGGGAAGGTGCGTCCGGACACCTCGACGATCGGTGCGGGCACCCCGTCGTCGGTGGCGAAGTGCTGCGCGAAGCGTTCCGGATCGATGGTGGCCGAGGTGATGATCACTTTCAGATCGGGCCGGCGGGGGAGTAGCTGTCGCAGGTATCCGAGGATGAAGTCGATGTTGAGGCTGCGTTCGTGGGCCTCGTCGATGATGAGCGTGTCGTACCGGCGCAGCATCCGGTCGCGCTGGATCTCGGCGAGCAGGATTCCGTCGGTCATCAGTTTCACCAGCGTGCCGTCCGACACCTGGTCGGTGAATCGCACGGTGTAGCCGACGGTCTCACCGAGTTCGCTGCGGAGTTCCTCGGCGATGCGTTCGGCAACCGTCCGCGCCGCGAGACGGCGGGGCTGGGTGTGTCCGATGAGGCCGCGGACGCCGCGGCCGAGTTCGAGGCAGATCTTCGGGATCTGCGTCGTCTTGCCCGAGCCCGTCTCGCCGGCGACGATGACGACCTGGTTCTCGGCGATCGCCTTCGCGATGTCGTCGCGGCGCTGGCTGACGGGTAGCGCGTCGGGGTAGTCGATGACAGGGACGCTGTCGAGTCTTCGTGCGATGCGTCCGCGCGMGGCGGCGATCTCGTCGGACAGGGACGCGAGTGCGTCGGGTGTGCGCGCACGGTCGAGTCGCCGGCGGAGCCGGTGTTCGTCGCGCAGAGTGAGTTCGCCGAGGCTGTTTTTCAGTTCCCGCCGGCTGGGTGCTGTGGTGGACATGCTGGACCCCAGCCTAGCCAACCCGGTTGATCACCCTGTGCCGCGCCCGCCCGTGTGCGAATATCGGCGGATGGGCGCTGCCGTCGTCACGGACCTGCGAGGTCAGAGGATCGTTCGGGTTCTGCGGGCGGTCTTCGCCGTCTACGGTCTGATCGCGTTGCTGTGGATTCCCCTCCGCAGCGCCGGCAGCGACGACTTCTCCCTGGCCAACTACCTCAGCTACTTCACCATCGAGAGCAACATCCTCGCCGCCGTCGTCCTGCTCGTCGGCGCGATCCGGGATCCGCAGTCGCGGGGCTGGCAGCTGTTCCGCGGCGCGACCACGCTGTACATGGTCATCACCGGAATTGTGTACGCGGTGCTGCTGGCGAACATCGACGTCATGCTGCAGGACGCCTGGATCAACACGGCCCTGCACCGTCTGCTGCCGCTCGTGCTGCTGCTCGACTGGGTGGTGGCCCCGTCCCGGGTGCGGATCTCCGAGGCGCAGAGCCTCGGCTGGCTGGTCTTTCCGGCCGTGTATGGCGCCTATTCCCTGATCCGGGGTCCGATCGTCGACTGGTACCCGTATCCGTTCCTGGACCCCCGACAGCAGGGGTACCTCCAGCTCGCCGTCACGGCGGTCGTGTTGTTGCTGGCAATGGCGTTGATGGCGCTCGCCGTGAACGCGGTGGGACGTCTCGGTGCGCGCCGGCGGTACGGCGAGGACCGGTAGCGGCGAAGCTGCGCGCAGACGATTCGCGCACCGCGCTATCCTCCACACGACAGGCGTCCGCGCGATCATCCGTGACTTCGGCAACGGCTGGGAGACTATGTTCGACGAGTTCGCAGGCGAGAACTTCGACCTGCTCGGCCGCGACCGCGGCAGTGTCGTCGCCGCCGACGACGGTGTGCCCCTCGCGGTGCGCGAGGTGGGTCCGGCGTTCGCCCCCTTGACGGTGGTGTTCGTCCACGGCTTCTGCAACCGGATGACCGGCTGGCACTTCCAGCGGGTTCAGCTCGAGGAGGCGTGGGGCTCGACGATTCGCATGGTGTTCTTCGACCTGCGGGGGCACGGCGACTCCGGGGTGCCGCGGCGCGCCACCTGCACCATTCCGCATCTCGCACAGGACGTCGACGCCGTGATCCGTGCGCTCGTGCCGGAGGGGCCGATCGTGCTGGTAGGCCATTCGATGGGCGGTATGGCGGTCCTGTCGTACGTCGGGCAGCATCCCGATCTGATCGGGTCCCGCGTCGTCGGGGTGGGCCTGATCGCCACCGCGGCGGAGAAGCTGGGTGACGTGGGGCTCGCGCGGACCCTCAACACGCCGGTGGTTGCCGGATTCAGCACCGCGGCCCGGCACCTGCCCCGGGTCGTCCAGAGCGGTCGCGGCGCGAGCAAGAGGGTGCTGGCGCCGATCCTGAGGTCGGCGTCGTTCGGTGACCGCAGCATCAGCCCGGCGATCATGTGGCACTCCGAGCAGATGATCAACGACACGTCCCTCAAGACCCTCGTCGACTTCCTGCCGTCGTTCAAGAATCACGACGAGACGGCGGCGGTGCCGTTGCTCGCACCCATCGAGACGCTGGTGGTGTGCGGCGATCGCGACCTCCTGACCCCCTTCCGGTACTCGAAGGCGATCGCCGGGCATCTGCCCGACGCGGAACTGGTGAAGGTCCCCGGTGCGGGGCACATGGTGCAGTTGGAGCGCGCAGAACTCGTCTCGGACGCGATCGATCGTCTCCTGACCCGTTCGGTCGAAACCCTGCCCACGCCGAGTGCCTGGAGTGAGTGGGTCCGGGTGGCGACGGATTACGTGGACCACGCACGGCACTGGGTCGCCCACGGCGGGCCCGCCGCCTGGTGGCGAGGGCTACGTGGTCGTCCCGTCGTCGGCCCCACGTTCCGGTAGCACGCAGAATTCGTTGCCCTCGGGGTCTGCGAGGACCACCCAGGGAACGTTCGGGTCGTCGCTCAGCCGGCGTGCGCCGAGCGAGAGGAGCCGCCGGACCTCCTCGTCGCGGGTACCGGACGACGGCGCGATGTCGAGGTGCAGGCGGTTTTTCTCGGACTTCGGGTCGTCGACGGGCTGGAACACCAGTGACGGGGACCCCGGTGCGTTCGCTTCGACGTACTCGAGCCCGTACGAGTCCTTCCATCGGCGGGTCGACGGATAGCCCAGGGCGTCGCACCAGAATCGTGACAGTGTTTCCGCGTCACGACAGTCGACGGCGATGGCGATGATTCGGCTGGTCATGGGCTGCGGATACCCGCGCGACGCTGGTCGCACACTGTCGCGGGAACGGCTCGGGCGCGCCTCCGTGGCGTGTCTGTAACCGGCAAACGCGCGACAACACGTGCCACTCGGGCCACAATGGGTGAACGCGAAACCGGCCCGAGGAGACGGGATCACATGGCATCTGCGAGTTCGTCAGCCGAGCAGGAAACCCTCCCACCAGGTGTTCTCCGTCGCGCGATCGCGGCGTCGGCGATGGGTAACGCCACCGAATGGTTCGACTACGGTGTCTACGCGTTCACCGTGTCGTACATCTCGGCAGCGTTCTTTCCAGGCGACACCGGTTCGGCCACCCTGTACGCCCTGCTCGTGTTCGCGGTGTCGTTCGTCGTGCGACCGCTCGGCGGCCTCGTGTGGGGTCCGCTGGGTGACCGGCTCGGACGCCGCCAGGTTCTGGCACTGACGATCATCCTGATGGCGGGTGCGACGTTCTGCGTGGGCCTCGTGCCGGGATACGACGTCATCGGTTTCTGGGCGCCCCTGCTGCTGGTGCTGCTGCGCATGATCCAGGGCTTCTCGACGGGCGGCGAATACGGCGGCGCGGCAACGTTCATGGCCGAGTACTCGCCGGACCGCAAGCGCGGTTTCTGCGGAAGTTTCCTCGAGTTCGGCACGCTCGGCGGGTATGCGCTGGGTGCGATCGTGGTCCTGGCGGTGGAGTTGTTCTCCAGCGATCCGTTCATGTCCACCTGGGGCTGGCGTATCCCGTTCCTGATCGCCGGACCGATGGGTCTGATCGGCCTCTACCTGCGGACCAAGCTCGAGGAGACCCCCGTGTTCCGGGAACTGGACGCGGAGGGCGAGGTGGAGTCGACGCCGACCCACGAGTTCAAGGATCTGGTGACCGAGTACTGGAAGCCGTTGCTGCTGCTCGGAGGCCTCGTCATCGCGTTGAACGTCACCAATTACACCCTGCTCAGTTACATGCCGACATATCTGGAGACACAGATCGGTCTGACGTCCACCGCGTCGCTGTCCCTGTTCATCGTCGGGCAGCTCGTGATGATGGCAGTCATTCCGTTCGCCGGCGGGTTGTCGGACCGGGTCGGCCGCAAACCGTTGTGGTACGGCTCGCTCGTGGGATTGATCGTGCTCGCCGTCCCGATGTACCTGCTGATGCGTCAGGGTTTCGGATGGGCGATCCTCGCGTTCGCGGTACTCGGGTTGCTGTACGTCCTGCAGCTGTCCACGATTTCGGCGACGTTCCCGGCGATGTTTCCGACCCATGTGCGGTTCGCGGGTTTCGCCATCGCCTACAACGTGTCGACGTCTCTGTTCGGCGGCACCGCCCCCGCGGTCAACGAACTGCTCATCGAATGGACCGGCAACACACTCATGCCGGCGTTCTACATGATGGCCGCGTGCGCGATCGGCCTCGTCGCGCTGTACTTCGTGGCCGAGACGGCGGGCGCGTCCATCCGCGGTCGCGGGATTCCGGGAGTCGACACCGAGCCACACCCCACCGCCCTGGCGGAGAAGTGACGCGGCACGATCCTCTGTGGGGCGTCGTGGCATAGTCGCCTTCGGGCGGGGTTTCACGAAGGGATGAGCATGGCGTCGGCACTGTGGCACGGATTCGCGGACATGGGCGCGGTGGAACAGAAGGGCGCCTTCGTGGTGTCCCGCGGCGAGGGCGCCTACATCTGGGACGATCGCGGCAACCGATACCTGGATGCGACAGCAGGTCTGTGGTTCACCAACGTGGGGCACGGCCGTGCGGAGATCGCGGACGCCGTCGCGCAGCAGTTGCGGACCGTGGCCCATTTCTCGAACTTCGGTGACTTCGTCCCCGAGACGACCGCGGCCCTGGCCRATCGTCTCGCGACCATTGCGCCGGTGCCCGGCAGCAAGATCTTCCTCACGTCCGGTGGTTCGGATTCCGTGGACACGGCGGCCAAGCTCGCCCGCCGCTACTGGCACGAGATGGGCAAGCCGTCCAAGACGATCGTGGTCGGGCGCCAGAAGGCCTATCACGGGATGCATGTGGCGGGCACCGCGCTGGCGGGAATCCCCGCCAACCGCGAGGGTTACGGCGAGTTGATGGCCGACGCCGCCACGGTCGCCTGGAACGACGCCAAGAGCCTGCTCGAACTGATCGAGAAGATCGGCGCCGACACGATCGCCGCGTTCTTCTGCGAGCCCGTCATCGGCGCGGGCGGCGTATACCTGCCGCCGGAGGKCTATCTCGCGGAGGTCCGCGACATCTGCCGCGAGCACGACATCCTGTTCGTCGTCGACGAAGTGGTCACGGGATTCGGCCGCATCGGCGGCGAGTGGTTCGCGTCGACGCGATTCGACCTGCAGCCCGACATGATGACTACGGCGAAGGGCCTCACCTCCGGGTACGTCCCGATGGGTGCGGTGTTCATCGCCCCGCGCGTGGCCGAGCCGTTCTTCGCCGGCGGGGTCTGGTGGCGGCACGGCTACACCTACGGTGGGCATGCGGGTGCCGCCGCGGCGGCACTCGCCAACCTCGACATCATCGAGCGCGAGAATCTGCTGGCGGAGTCGAAGCGGCTCGAGTCGTCACTGCACGAGCACCTCGCGCCTCTCGCCGATCATCCGCGCGTCGAGGAAGTACGCAGCGGTCTCGGTGCGGTCGCGGCGGTGCAGCTGGCCGATCCGGCGGAAGCGCTCCCGTTCGTGAACACGTTGCGCGAACACGGGATCTCGGGGCGCGCGGCCGGTCAGGGTGCCATGCAGATCTCGCCGGCGTTCGTGATGACGGACGGGCAGGTCGCTCAGCTCGCGGACGGAATCCGCCGGGCCCTGGGCTGATCGGTCCCGGTGCCCCGCCTGCGGAGGCGGCGCAGGGCACCGGTGACCCGGTCCCGCCAGGTGGGCGGGGTCAGGTCGATCTCCTTCTGCCCGTCGTGCACCGCGTACGCGCGGGTGTAGCGCTCGTGGAGACGCGCCCGGACCTCGTCGGGCGTGTAGGCCTTGCGGTGCCGATCCGCGCGCACCGCGACGACTCCGGTCGCGGCGACACCCACCGCACCGGCGAGTCCGAGTAGTTTCCACCATTGCCTGCCGCGCGGTCGCATCCTTCTAGGCTAGGGTCCATGGACGCGCCACGGCACACGGACGCACGACGACACGGCTCCACCATCGACCTCGACACCGCTGTCGAGGTCACGCGCACCGGCGACATCTGGATCTTCCGCGGAGAGTCTCCGGCCGACCGGGCCATTCAGACGCTGACGAACAGTCCGGTCAACCACGTCGGGATGTCGGTGGTCCTCGAGGACCTGCCGCCGCTGATGTGGCACGCCGAGCTGGGACATTCGCTGCAGGACATGTGGACGGGACGCTTTCAGCGCGGTGTGCAACTCCACGACCTGCGCGCCGCGGTCCAGGTGTGGGGTGCGCGGTACGGGCAGCGGGGATGGCTGCGTCAGCTCGCCGAGCCCGCGACGTCGCAGCAGGAGGATGCGTTGCTGCGGACGATCGCTCGGCTCGACGGAACCCCGTTCCCGTCCACCGCGAAACTCGCGTCACGGTGGTTCGGCGGGCGCCTGCCCGGGACGGGGCGCCGGCAGGAGAAGTCGGGCGGCCTCGAGAGTGCCTATTGCGCCGAGGTGGTTGCGCAGACGTACGAGGAGATGGGGCTGATCAGTGGGCGCAGGCGCACCAACTGGTACGACCCCGGCAAGTTCTGGAGCGGCGACAGGCTTCCCCTCGCTCCCGGGGTGACGCTGGGCCGGGAGATCGAGGTGACTCTGAGCGAAGCCGACCTCACCGCGGGGCGAGGTCGGCGGCCGTCGTCAGAGGGTGCGTGACTTCTCGGGGTGGACTCGTCCGCCGACCTCGATCCAGCCGGCGGGATCGTAGGTGGTGCGCAGTTCGGATCCTTTGCCCTGGGTGATCAGGAGGGCGTGCCGGAGGTGCGCGGTGATCCGGACGGCCGCGGCTCCGGTGGCCTCGTCCTCGGTGATGCCCATGTCCGGGGCGAACATTCGTGACCGGATCGAGTGCTCGACCTTGTCCGTCCAGGCCCACAGATAGTGGTGTCCGGCACCGAACTTCTTCGGGTCCGCGGACTGAACCTCGCGCACGCTGTTCATGGGGTACAGCGAGAACTCGGGTGCCCACTCCGGCCGGGCCCGCACCCAGGTGATGGCGCCGGAACGGCGGGTGGCGACGGGGCCCGCGGGCACGTCGAGTGTGGTGACCGCGGCGCCGCGCTCGTGTAGCCACCAGGACAGCCCGACCGTGGGATGTCCGGCGAAGGGCAGTTCGGTGGTGGGGGTGAAGATCTGGGCGCGTGCGTGCTCGTCGCCGGGTCCGGGCATGTCGACGAAGATCGTCTCGCTGAATCCGAGTGCGGCGGCGACGGACTGCCGGTCCTCGGGCGGGACGGCCGAGGAGTCGACGATGCCGAGCGGATTGCCGTGGCGTCCTTTGTCGTCGGTGAACACCCGGACGACATCTACGTGGATGGGCATTGATGCACCTTATCGCTCGTCGACCTCGAGACAGCGCCTCGACGGTGGGAGGGGTCGCCACCGGCCCGGGTCGAAAGGCAGGGGTGATGGACGACGCTAGACTGATAGGCATGGCTGATCAGAGTTATCAACCCACACTGTCGCAGCTGCGTGCGTTCGTAGCTGTCGCGGAATACCGCCATTTCGGCACGGCGGCAGCACGATTGAGTGTGAGCCAGCCCACGTTGTCGCAGTCGCTTGCCGCCCTGGAGAACGGACTCGGTGTGCAGCTCATCGAGCGCAGCACCCGTCGCGTCCTCGTCACCGCGGCGGGGGAGCGACTCCTCGGTCAGGCCAAGGTCATCCTCGAGGCCGCGGACGGTTTCGTCGCGACGGCCGCGGGTGTCGGCGACCGGTTGGCCGGACCGCTGCGTATCGGGCTGATCCCCACCGTGGCCCCCTACGTGCTGCCTGCCCTGTTGCCGGCGCTGCGCGAGGAGATGCCCGCCCTCGAGCCGCAGGTCATCGAGGACCAGACGGCGCGACTTCTGGAGGCGTTGCGTGTGGGTGCGCTCGACGTCGCGGTGCTGGCGTTGCCGAGTGGCGTCAGCGGTCTCGTCGACATTCCCTTGTACACAGAAGATTTCGTGATGGTCGTCCCGGAGGGGCACGCGCTGGCGGGCCGCACCGACGTCTCGCCGCAGATGCTGGACGCGCTTCCCCTCCTGCTGCTCGACGAGGGGCACTGCCTACGCGATCAGACCCTCGATCTGTGCCGCTCGGTCGACGCGCACCCGGTGGCGGGCGACACCCGCGCCACGTCGCTGTCGACGGTGGTGCAGTGCGTCGCCGGCGGACTCGGCGTGACCCTGGTGCCGGAATCCGCCGTTCAGGTGGAGACCGGACGGGGACCGCTCGCGACCGCCCGCTTCGCGGCTCCGGCGCCCGGCCGCACGATCGGCCTCGTGTTCCGCTCGTCCAGTGCCCGTGCGGACGGCTACGGGCAACTCGCCGCCCTGCTCACGAAGACGGCGTCGGTCGCCGCGCCCGCCTGACGGTCGGAGCTACGACCGCCGTCGCGGTTTGCCCTTCTTGCCGCCCTTCGTTCCGGAGCCCGACCGGGACGTCCTGGCACCCGCGGCCGGTTTCTGGCGTGCCGTCGCCGCGGCAGGACGCTTCTTCTTCGGCTGAGCCGGCGTCGGGGTGCGACCCCGGGAGCTGTTGACGGTCCGGCCCCGGACGATGCCGATGAACTCCTCCACCAGTTCGGTGGTCTCGTCCTCGGGCCACGACAGCGCGATCCGTGACTCCGGGCCGTCCGACACCGTCCGGTAGACGAGGTCCTTGCGGTGGTGGAGCCGGGCGAGCGACTGCGGGACGACGAGCAGCCCGATCCCGGCGGCGACCAGTTCGATCGCGTCGGCCGTCGTGGCCGGGCGGTCCTGGGCGGGCAGTCCCGGCACGCTGTCCCAGACGAGGATGTCATCGAGCGGGTGCAGTACGATCTCGTCGGCCAGATCCGCGATCGACACCTCGTCCACCGCCGCCACCACGTGGTCCTTCGGTGCCACGACCACGGGGATCTCGGTATACAGGGGGATGGCGCTGAGACCGGTCCGGTCGATCGGCAGCCGCACCAGGCCCACGTCCGCGCCGCCGCCGCGCAACTGGTCGGGTGCGTCCGCGGCCGCCACCGGGACGAGGGTGAGCGGGACGTCGGGCAGCCGTTCGTTCCAGATCCGCACCCACTTGGTGGGGGTCACGCCCGGGACATACGCGAGCCGGAACGAAGGGGATGCATCCGCGTCTGTCACCCCGTCAGGCTACCGGCCTTGGTCAACGGCACCGCACACGCTCGTTACTCTTGACACCATGACGTCGCACAAGAGCCCCCAGACTATGAAGCCCGCCACCGCGGCGAAGAAGCTGGGTGTGTACCTCGAGGCCACCCCCGCGGAGTTCCAGGAGGGTCTCGTCTCCCGCGACGAGCTGAGTGCACTGCAGAGCGATCCGCCGGAGTGGCTGCTCGAGCTGCGCCGCAACGGCCCGCACCCGCGGCCGGTGGTCGCGGCGAAGCTGGGGGTGTCCATCGCGGGCCTCGCCCGGGGCGGCGTCACCGAGGCGCTCACCACCGAGCAGATCGACGCGCTCATGGCGGATCGTCCCGAATGGCTGCAGCAGGAACGCGCCACCCAGGCCGAGGGCCGCAAGGAGACCGTCCGCATCAAGGAGAAGAACGCGGCGCGGCGGGATCAGCCCCGCCGGCCGCGTTCCTGACCGCTACCCTTCGACGATGCTGAGCTCGTCGAAGAYCACTTCGCCGGCCGCGTCGGACTCGGGAAGGTCGACGACCGCCGTCAACGCCCACCCGTGATCGCCCGGCGGGTCCTCGAGGACCTGCCGCACCCGCCACAGCTCGGGCGCGGTCTCCACCTGGAACAGCTGGGGGCCGCGTGCCGAGGGGCCGGTGCCGAGGGAGTCGTATTCGTCGAAGTACGGCTGGAGCTGGTCCTCCCACTCGTCGGCGTCGATGCCGTCGTCGAGTCCCTCCAGTTCGGCCCACCGCCGCCGCGACGCGAGTTCGATACGCCGGAACATGGCGTTGCGCACCATCACCCGGAATGCTCGCGTATTCGCCGAGATCGGGCGCGGCACATCGGCGCCGAACGCGACCTGCTGGTCGTCTCCCTCGGCGCCGGGGTCGGTGAGGGATTCCCATTCGTCGAGCAGGCTGGAATCGACCTGGCGGATCAGCTCGCCCAGCCACTCGATGAGGTCGTCCAGCTCCTCCGTCCGGGCCTCGGTCGGAACGGTCTGGCGCAGGGCTCGATACGCGTCCGCGAGATACCGCAGTACGAGCCCCTCCGAACGGGCCAGACCGTAGTGGCTGACCATTTCGGCGAACGTCATCGCCCGCTCGACCATGTCGCGCACGACCGACTTGGGCGACAGCGCGAACTCCGTGATCCACGGGTGCCCACCGCGATACATCTCGAACGCTGGGAACAGCAGATCTGCGAGAGGCTTGGGCCAGGTGACCTCCTCGAGCAGTTCCATACGTTCCTCGTACTCGATCCCGTCGGCCTTCATCTGCGCGACCGCCTCACCGCGGGCGAAGTGCTGCTGCGCCATGAGGACCTGCCGCGGGTCGTCGAGGGTCGACTCGATCACCGACACCACATCCAGTGCATAGGAATCGGATTCGACGTCGAGGAGTTCGAGGGCGGCCAGGGCGAACGGGGAGAGTGGCTGATTGAGCGCGAAGTCCCGCTGGAGTTCCATCGTCAGCCGGGCCATGCGGCCGTCGGCGTCGGGTTCGTCGAGTCTCTGCACCACCCCGGCGTCGATCAGCCCGCGGTACAAGGACAACGCCTTGAGGATGTGCTTGCGCTGTGCGGGCCGCGACTCGTGGTTGTCCTCGAGGAGGTGCCGCATGGACTCGAAGCAGTTGCCCGGTCGCGCGATCACGTTGAGCAGCATGGAGTTCGACACGGAGAACCGGGAGACGAGCGGTTCGGGTGACGCGGCGACGAGGCGATCGAACGTGGCCTCGCTCCACGACACGAAGCCGTCCGGCGCCTTCTTGCGCTGCACCTTCCGGCGCTTCTTCGGGTCGTCGCCCGCCTTGGCGAGTGCACGCAGATTCTCGACCTCGTGTTCGGGGGCCTGCACGACCACGGTGCCCAGCGTGTCGTAACCGGCGCGTCCCGCGCGTCCCGCGATCTGGTGGAACTCGCGGGCACGGAGGTGCCGCGTGCGGGTGCCGTCGAACTTGGTCAGCCCGGTGAGGAGCACGGTGCGGATGGGCACGTTGATTCCTACACCGAGGGTGTCGGTGCCGCAGATGACCTTCAGCAGACCGTCCTGCGCCAGCTTCTCGATGAGGCGGCGGTACTTCGGCAGCATGCCCGCGTGGTGGACGCCGATACCGTGCCGGACGAGGCGCGAGAGCGTCTTGCCGAATCCGGTGGTGAACCGGAAGCCGCCGAGCGCTTCGGCGATGGCGTCCTTCTCCTCGCGCGAACAAAAGTTGACGCTGGTCAGGGCTTGCGCGCGTTCCAGGGCGGCGGCCTGGGTGAAGTGGACCACGTAGACCGGGGCCTGATTGGTGGTCACCAGTTCCTCGATCGTCTCGCTCACGGGTGTCGTGGCATACGAGAACATGAGGGGAACGGGACGCTCGGTGCCCGCCACCACGGTGGTGGGCCGGCCGGTCCGGCGGGTGAGGTCGGACGAGAAGAAGTCGACCTCACCGAGGGTGGCCGACATGAGCAGAAACTGGGCGTGGGGGAGTTCGACCAGGGGGACCTGCCACGCCCAGCCCCGGTCGGGCTCGGAGTAGAAGTGGAACTCGTCCATCACGACCTGACCGATGTCGGAGTCGGGGCCCTCGCGCAGTGCGAGGTTCGCGACGATCTCGGCGGTCGCGCAGATGATCGGCGCCCGTGAGTTGACGGCGGCGTCGCCGGTCATCATGCCGACGTTCTCCGCGCCGAATACCTCGCACAGGGCGAAGAACTTTTCGCTGACAAGGGCTTTGATCGGGGCCGTGTAGAAGGTGCGCTTGCCGGTGGCCATGGCGTAGAAGTGGGCGCCGACCGCCACCATCGACTTGCCGGATCCGGTGGGCGTCGCCAGAATCACGTTGGCCCCGGACACCAGTTCCATCACGGATTCTTCCTGGGCGGGGTAGAGCGTCAGACCCCGTTCTTCGGTCCAGGAGGTGAAGGCGTCGAAAACGGAATCGGAATCCGCGTTCTCGGGGAGCAGGTCGGAGAGAAGCACTGCTACAGGCTAGCCGGAACGCGGTGCGCCGCTGCCGGGCCTACGTTGCGCTGCGTTCGTCCGATCCCATCGCGTCCAGAACCGC
>NZ_JBFUGT010000132.1:0-17483 GCF_056402775.1 Rhodococcus sp. P3_B8 | reverse complement strand
GGTCGGCGGCGGCGTCGATGCAGTCCGGCTGGGACGATTTCCGTCGCGGGCACCTCGGTGACGACGACTCGGTGGCGTTGAAGGTCGGGCTGCATCAGGGGCCCGCCGTGATGATCGACAACGACGGCCGGATCGACTACTTCGGCGCGACCGTCAACTTGGCGGCGCGGGTGCAGGGGTGTGCGGCGGGCGGCGACATCGTCCTGTCCCGGGCCGTTCACGACGACCCGGAGGTGGCGCCGTTGCTGGCGGAATCGGACTACCGGTGCGACGTCTTCACGACCGGTCTGAAGGGTATCGGCGAGGAGCAGACGCTGTGGCGGCTTCGCCGCCCGTGAGTGGTTGAGGAGTGCAGGGACTCGTCAACCACTCACGGGGCGCGGAGCGCCCTACTTGCCGCGGATCGCGTCGAAGACCTTGGGGTCGACGAGCGTGGAGGTGTCGCCGAGGTCGCGGCCTTCGGCGATGTCCTTGAGCAGGCGTCGCATGATCTTGCCCGACCTCGTCTTGGGGAGTTCGGGGACGATCGTGATCTGGCGGGGCTTGGCGATCGGGCTGATCTCCCGGGACACTTCGGCCTTGAGTTCGGCGATGAGGGTGTCGCCGGTGTTCTCGACRCCCTCGCGGAGGATGACGAACGCGACGATGCCCTGGCCGGTGGTCTCGTCSGCGGCGCCGACGACGGCGGCCTCGGCGACACCGTGGTGCCCGACGAGGGCGGATTCGACCTCGGAGGTGGAGATGCGGTGCCCGGAGACGTTCATGACGTCGTCGACGCGGCCGAGCACCCACAGGGCGCCGTCCTCGTCGTACTTGGCGCCGTCGCCGGCGAAGTACCAGCCCTGCTCTAGGTAGCGGGACCAGTAGGTTTCGCGGTAGCGGTCCATGTCGCCCCAGATGCCGCGGAGCATCGCCGGCCACGGCTTGTCGAGCACGAGGTAGCCGGAGCCGCCGGCGCCGAGTTCGTTGGCGTCGTCGTCGACGATCTTCGCGGAGATGCCGGGCAGSGGTGCCATCGCSGATCCGGGCTTGGTGGCGGTGATCCCGGGAAGCGGGGAGATCATGATCGCGCCGGTCTCGGTCTGCCACCAGGTGTCGACGATCGGGGCCGTGTTCCCGCCGATCACCTCGCGGAACCACTTCCAGGCCTCGGGGTTGATCGGTTCGCCGACCGAGCCGAGGAGCCGGATCGAGGACAGRTCGTGGGCGTCGGGAATGTCSCKRCCCCACTTCATGAAGGTGCGCACCAGGGTGGGTGCGGTGTAGTAGATGCTGACGCSGTAYTTCTCGATGATCTGGAAGTGGCGGTGTTCGTCGGGGGAGTTCGGGGTGCCCTCGTAGACCACCTGGGTGACACCGTTCGAGAGTGGCCCGTAGACGATGTAGCTGTGGCCGGTGACCCAGCCGATGTCGGCGGTGCACCAGTACACGTCCTGCCCGGCCTTGTGGTCGAACACGTTGTGGTGGGTGTACGACGCCTGGGTGAGGTAGCCGCCGGAGGTGTGGATGATGCCCTTGGGCTTTCCGGTGGTGCCGGAGGTGTACAGGATGAACAGCGGGTGCTCGGAGTCGAACGGCTGCGCCTGATGGGTGCCCTCCGCCTTCTCGACGGTCTCGTGCCACCACARGTCACGACCCTCGGTGGTGTCGACGTCGATGCCGGTGCGCTTGACSACSAGCACGTGCTTGACSGACTCGGCGCCGTCCACCGCTTCGTCGACGGCGGGCTTGAGGGGTGCGGCCTGGCCGCGGCGCCACTGTCCGTCGACGGTGACGACGAGCTTGGCTTCGGCGTCGTCGATGCGKGAGCGCAGGGCGCTGGCGGAGAAGCCGGCGAACACCACCGARTGGGTGAGGCCGAGRCGGGCGCAGGCGAGCATGGTGACGATGGCCTCGGGGATCATCGGCATGTAGATCGCGACGCGGTCGCCGGCGACGAGTCCGAGGTCGSTGAAGGTGTTGGCGGCCTTGCTGACTTCGGCGAGCAGGTCGTTGTAGGTCAGGTCGCGGGTGTCGCCCGGTTCGCCYTCGAAGTGGATGGCGACGCGGTCGCCGTTGCCGGCGAGGACGTGGCGGTCGACGCAGTTGTAGGCGACGTTGAGCCGTCCGTTCACGAACCACTTCGCGACGGGSGCGTCGGACCAGTCGAGGACCTCGGAGAAGGGGGCGTGCCAGTGCAGGCGCTCGGCCTGCTTCGCCCAGAATGCGAGGCGGTCTTCGTCGGCGGCAGCCTGGAGGTCGGGGCCGGCGTTCGCGGCCGCGGTGAACTCGGGGCTCGGCGGGTAGGTCTGCTGTACGTACTCTTGGACGGCTTTGATACCACTGTCCATTGGCATTTAGCTCTCCATTGATCGATCAGATGAAACCATGTGGAGCCCTCGCTCCCACCCCGAGCTGTCGGCGAGGCAGYCAACTCGGGGTGGGGTGAAGGGAAGAGTCGTAGATCCTTGTTACGCCGTCACGTCTTGTGCCACCGTGTTGGCTGCAGCGGCGCGAAAATCCCGTTCATCAGACGCAAAAGCCCTGAGAACGTTCGAGGCTACGCGCGAGACATTGTTGTCGTACCCGTTCTGCGATAGGCATCCACACCACGCAATCGCTCCCGGCGTGAATACCGCGCCACCGTCCGGGTAGTCGAGCAGCACCATGTCTGTCTTCACCAACGGATTGACCGATCCGCTCTGTTGGGAGTCCGACGTCATGATCTCTTCACAGGCGGCCTGAGCGGCATCAGAGTATCCCGACGCGGTGGCCAATATCTTTGTGTGCGCAGGAGTCCCGAGTCGGAAGTCGGCCCGGTCGAACTCGTAACCAGCCGCCCCGTAGGTTTGCACGAGGTTCGGCAGGTCACCAATCAGCTCATCGTCATCGATTCCGTCGAAAACGAAGGCAGCGTCCGGCTCGAAGCTATCAGGTTGCCGGACATAGGGCCGACCGTGACCAGAAGTCTCTGCCGTAAATCCGACACCCAGCCAACTTTGTGGTGCTCTGCCGCGGTAACGCCAGATTCCCCCGAGCTCACCCGTACTGCTGAGATGCGCCTCGCCCGGCTCCGGTTCCCACATCCGCGTCGAAGGGCCCCGTCGCCGAACTTCGACGCTTGCTCCGGTTTCTGGGTCCAGTTGGGTGACCCAGTACATCCCGTTCCCGCCGAGATACATCATTCGCCCACCCAGGTGCAAGTACGCCTGGGCGGCATCGATCATCTCATTTGACCAGTACTCGCTATGAGTGCCAGTAAGAACGACGTTGTACGGTTCGAGAAGCTGAGCGCCTTCGTGATGCAGGTCCTCATCGGTGACAACGTCGAAGTCGAAGCCGTGTTCATACAGCCAGTCCACCAGGTACAGATCTGCATTCAATCCGTGCGGCGATCCGCGACCTTCGTCCAACCATTGCATCACGCACTTGGGTCGCATGTTGACGATTGGCCGTAGTCGGGATGAGTAACAGACACCCGAGCCGTCGCTGTGTGTGTCGTACAGGCTGAGCAGGCGGTTCTCTACGGTGTAGCGGTCCTGGTCCTGACGCGGGTAATCCACGTGGCCCATGCCTTCTACGGTGTCGAGTAGTCTTTCATTCGCGTAGGCGAGGTAGCTGAACGTTGGTAGAAGCAAGACGATCTTGGCGGTTGGCTTACCAAGTCCGGGCCTGACCGTGAACGGAATGAAATCCTCGGCGTCGCCGACCGTGACATGAAGAGCGTAGACGCCGCTCGGGAGTTCATTGGGAACCTTCCACTGAATCGATTGTTTCCAGTCTGCGTCCGAGAGATCGTCGTCGTGGAAATGAATGGCACCGTACTGATCCGGCACATGACTCCACGACGTTTCCTTGCCGTCCCAGTTGCGTCCTGTGGCCGCACGCATCGGCATATTCACGGCGCGACCATGGAATTCGTGACCGGATGAGTCCGTGACCGACCAGGTGCTGATGTCGCGGGAAAAGTCCCACGCCGCGACTAGGCCTGCCTGCGGAAGTGGATCCCGTGCCTCGCGAAGTGCCGCCAACTCAGTGTCATCCAGCGCTCTGTTGTAAAGGCGTGGCGCCTCGATTTTCCCATTGTAGAAACTGCCGACTGAAAGCTCTCCGCTGTCAAACCGTTCCTGGCCACCGATGAAAATATCGCTCGAACTGTAAGTGTTTCCGGTAGTCGACTTGCGGGCTGAATTGTTCGTACCGGAACGTGTTGCGCATATCGGCTCCAAGGTCAGTTCGACATCGCCGGTATTTGCGTCGAACACGACACTCACGAAGTGCCACACCCGGGCCTCCACCCGACTCTGGACAGTCAACTCGGTTTCACCGATTCGCAGGGTGAGATAACTATTCTCCAGAGACAGCGCGTAGCCATCGCCACTCGTGCCCCTTTGCGCGAACAGTGTCTGAGTATCCCGGTCCGGGGTGGTCGGCCACATCCATAACTGGATAGTGAAACTGTTTTGGGTATCCAGCCCCTCGCGATGCGGGACCCTCACGTAGGACCCCGGCCTCAGTACCTGCAACAGCCCCTCATGGTCTCCATCGACTGAACTGGGAATGTGCACCGACTTGAATCCCGGTCCTGCGGGGTTGTCGTCGCCATGAATCAACCGCACCATCTCCGCGTGATAGGTGGTCTCCTCTGTGCTGACCATGAACGCGATCTCATCGCCGTGCTCGACGCTGAGGCGATCGCTGTAGCCGACGATCCTCATACTCATTGTTTCGTTCCTCTCTTCTCGCTCACCGTTGCCTGGTCGGCCCGAATGGAACCGCCATAGGCATGCACTGAGCGCGGCGTCTACGAGTGCACCGTGAAAATGCTTGTCCGCTTATCTGATGGCATGCCGAGCTTGGTTGATCTATTCACCTCGCCTCCACTAGAGGTCGGTGTCATCCGAATCGCCAGCGGCCTGGCTAGTTAGCAGGCGCGATCTTCCTGCGCGGCTCGTTAGACCAAAGATCGCGAGCATCAGGACCATCACGACAACAACGACCCACGACATCGCATCTAGTGGGGCGGGCGGCGGGTTGACGATGCCATTGATGTAGACCCAACCCATCGCAGCGCCACCGAGGACCGCAGCACCGGCGATCTTCAGTGAGAACCGGCCTTGCTTGATCGAAAGTCCGATAGCGCCGGCAGCGATCAACAGATATGGCGGAATCCATGCGTACACACAGAGAGTGGCAATTGCGTTGTACGCGGTGGTGACCGTGCCGGAGACCAGCACCAGTAACGACATCAGCAGGAATCCGGTGATCGACAAGATTCCGATGGCGACATACGGAGAGTGGTAGCGGGAGTGGATCACGCCGGATTTGGCGGGCAGGAGTCCGTCGAGACCAAGTGTCATTGCGAACCGGGCCCCATAGTTGAGAAATCCGATCATTGAAGCGAACGTCGCGATAGCGAGAACCAAGTCCGTTGCCGTTGCGACATCTGAAGGGAGACCAGCTTCAATTGCGAGCGCGGCCGGTGGCGAGGCACCGTCCCTTAGTGCATCACTCGCGGCTGCAAGCCCAGGGGTCTGAATGATGGTGCAGCCCAGATATACGACCCCGAGCAGGACTGGGACCGACATGACTGCCAACGGAACGTTGCGTTTGGGATCACGGGTCTCGGCCGCGAGTGACGTGCAGCTTTCGAAGCCGACCAGAAACGCGGCACCGCTGGCAACGCCTTGCAGCGTCCCGTTCAGGTTAAAGGCGGAGAAGTCGAGCTGCTGGGACAGGTCGAGGCCGGTGTGAATCCCACTGGCAA
This sequence comes from Rhodococcus sp. P3_B8, assembly GCF_056402775.1. Classification (NCBI taxonomy): domain Bacteria; kingdom Bacillati; phylum Actinomycetota; class Actinomycetes; order Mycobacteriales; family Nocardiaceae; genus Rhodococcus; species Rhodococcus sp. P3_B8. The sequence goes on along the minus strand of NZ_JBFUGT010000132.1, from coordinate 11,737 downwards.
TGGTAATGAGCACCATGAGTGGGATTGAGATGAGAGCGAGGGCGACCGCTACCCGCACCGAGGTATCGAGACCGCGGATTGCGACGAATGCACCGATACCGATCGCACCGAGGTAGATGACGGATTGCGGACCCAGCTCGAGGGCATTGTCCATGCCCAAAGATGTAAGAAAGCTGCCGGTAAAGATTCCGATGATGCCAGCGATGCCGGCGACCTGGACGACGAAGCCGGTGAATAGTCCCGCCGCAGTGAGGTAGCGGGCCCAGGGGCCGAATGCCTCTCCGATATAGGAGTAGAGCGACCCGGAAGCGACGAACCGCCGTGCAAAGGAGATGACCGCGACGCCGACGCAGATGACCGCGAACATCGACAGCAGGGCGGAGGGCCAGGCCTGAACTCCTGCTGCCGAGAACATCAGCATCGGTACGAGGGCCATCCCAACGGCGGGTACGAATGACGCCAGCGAGAGCGAGATCAACTGAGTGCGACCGAGGTGCCCAGTTTGAAGCTCTCGGGGCTCCGCGGGAGCTCGGTAACTCGGAGGAGTCGGGGCGGTGGTATCGGACATGGTTCTCCCTGGGGGCGCTACGCGGCGCATGTCGAACGAAGATGGCGGAGCACGCCGACTTGGACGCGTGTGCGGTGCGCCGGGGTTGTGGGTTCACCCGGGGAACCTTGATCAATCGTCCCGTCCGGTGCTCACTAAGAGCGTGACACTAAACTCCACTGTGGTCAATGCCACCGACCGGTTTCTTGTCGCTGACTTGGCCCAGAGATCGAAACTTCGGTCACGACAGGCGTCTTACCTGCATATTTCGATGCAAACGGATCATGATCCGACATCTCAAGGACCAGACATGGCGGCGGCGACAGCCTAGGGTTGCCCGATTAGTGCGGATCTCCTAAAATCTGATCATATGATCAGCTTTGGCTTTGGAGAGCTCGTACCCGCGACCTCCAGCCCCCTGCTCGCGAGGACGTGCACACAGGTGAAAAAGGGCGTTCCGTACCATTTCGACCAAATACCAGTTCATACGACCCGGGGGTGCAAATGCCGAGGACACGAGCGCAGAAGCGGCGGGTTGATTTCATCGAGTCGGCCGTGCGCGTGATTGCCGAACATGGCGTCGACGGTGCCACCACACGACGGATCGCAGCCGAGGCGAATGCACCCCTGGCGACTTTGCACTACTACTACTCGTCCAAAGAGGAACTGTTCTACGACATCTACGAGCACATGATCCGCACACTCGGGGAGACCGTGTGGTCGGTTCGCCCCAAGGCCGGTCTCGGACGGACGGCCGCGACGCTGCTCCGGCAAATGATGGACTGGTACAAGTCGGAATCCGGGTACTCACAGACACAGCTGGAGCTCTTCTTCTGGGTATATCGCCAGGATCCGGCGACAGCGCGAAAGACCTACGACTTGGCATTCACCATGCTCGCAGCGCGCATGCGTGAAGGGATGCGACCGGAGGACGACGAAAACCTCATCGAACCCCTAGTGCACGCAATCTCGGCAACAGTCGATGGCATGGTCACGCAATCAGTCGCCTATAGCGAGATTCCGGGGTTCGTTGCTACCACCATCGACGCCGTCGCAGAATCAATGGAGTTGCTCGCAAACAGCCACCGCCTGGACTCCCCCGCGCCGGCTTGATACGCCCGGACGCGCAACCGCAGCAAGTCGGTGCATGGTCTCATCTTCCGTCTTCAGAAACTCTCCGCGACAACAGGAAACGGAGGTTGCCCAAGTTCTTGACACTGGCGAAATCTTCACCGATTCGGCGCTCACCTTACTGCTCCCCGATCTGGCCATCGGAATCTGCTGGTAGTACGGCGTAGCGGTCGAGTAACTCCTGCAGGGCGACGCCGGTGACTGTGAATTCCGTTCACCACCAGCCACTTCAACTGGGCCTCCGTCGAAGCCGATACCCATGCTGCACCTTCACCGAACCTTGCGGGGCTCGAGCTTCGACGTCAACCCCACGGCGGGCGGCGTCAGACGGGATCGCCTCCCGACACGGGGCATCGTTGCGCGATCGCGCAGTTCCGCCCACCTCGATCGGCCGCGAATCTCCGCCCGCCGGGCCGATAGCCGATCCTCGCACGGACCCCGGTCGGTGGCCCAGATTCCACTGCCGCTTCAGGCCGGCTCCAGTTGGGTGGCGTCCCCGCGATAACAGCGGGGTCAGCCGGTTCCGTTAGCGTCGAGGAATGTCCTCCCGTCCCTACCGACTACGCCGCCACGCTCGAGAGCATCAAGCGGCTTGTGCATGAGGCGCGCTACATCGCCCAGCGCCGGGTGAACACCGAACTGCTCAGGCTCTACTGGCAGATCGGGGCGACGATCATCGAGCGACAGAAGACGGCCCCATGGGGCAGCAAGGTCCTCTCCCGGCTCTCCGCGGATCTGCGCACAGAGTTTCCCGGTGCGAAGGGGTTCTCGCCGGCCAACCTCAAGTACATGCGCAGGTTCGCCGAAGCGTGGCCCGACCAGGATGCAATCGGTCAACGACCCGTTGGCCAATTGCCCTGGGGCCATGTCATCGAGTTGCTCGAGAAGCTCGATGACGCCGAGTTGCGCGACTGGTACAGCGCCAAGGACATCGCACACGGCTGGAGTCGTCCCATGTTGGCACACCAGATCAAGACCGACCTGCACCTGCGAGAGGGTGCGGCCCCGTCCAACTTCCCGCACGCTCTCGAGCGCACCGATTCCGAGCTTGCTCAGCAGATCACCAAGGATCCGTTCACGCTCGAGTTCCTCGCCATCGACGGGGACGCCGCCGAGCGGCAGCTCGAGGATCGGCTCGTCGAGCGCATCATCGACACCCTCCGCGAGCTGGGCCCCGGGTTCGCGTTCGTGGGCCGCCAGGTCCACTTCGATGTGGAGGGCGATGACTTCTTCGTCGACTTGCTGTTCTTCCACGTCGAGCAACTCCGGTACGTGGTCATCGAACTCAAGACCACGAAATTCGACCCGCGCGACGCTGGCCAGCTCGGCTTCTATGTCGCCCTCGTCGAGGACAGGCTGCGCAGGCCACAGCACCAGCCCACGGTCGGGATGCTCCTGGTGGCGGACAAGAACGAGTCCGTCGTCAGGTACGCACTGGCCGGCACCACCCAGCCGATCGCCGTCTCCCGCTACGATCTCTCGCCCGCCGAGCAGGCCGCGCTCCCAGCCGAGGACGCCCTCACGCGCGCGGTCGCCCTCGAGCTCGACGACCACACCCCGCAGTCGACGCAACCCCATCGGGAACACTCGTCACGTGGTGGATCCGGGTTGTGATGGGGGACGTTCGTGTCCGATAGGGATCGCACACCACCCCTGAGGTGGGTGTCAGGGCGTCCGGATCGCCCGTTGCGGCAGGGGCATTGGCGGGGCCCTGGCCGGGCCGCCGAGTAGGCGGATCACCGGTCGGAAGTCGAGTGCGCTCGGTACCGGCAGCGGGTCACGTCGAGGCGGCGCCACCGCCGACGGCGTCTCAGGGCTTCGGCAGTTACGGGGAGCGCGGTTCGCTGATGGCGTCGGCGGTGACGATCATGTCGAGTTCGAGACTGTTGCTGCCCGCGGCGTCGGTGACATACACGGTGATCGCCGCCAACTTGTGTACTGTCGGTCACTGCCCGTCGTGAAGTTGGAACCAGTGCGTTGTCCTCAGCGACGAACGTCACCCGGGCCCAGGGCTCAGGAGGATTTCCGTCGACAGCGGCCTGCCCACGGGCGGATACTTCACCGTCGCTTCGAATCGGTTCCAGACCGACCCGAGCAAACGTACACAACCTGCGGTTCGCTCGACACCGGTTTTCGGCTCAACGTTCGGTCGAGGAGGCATCGCGGCGTCGCATGGCTGCTGGGTCCTCCTGTGCGATCTCCTCGGCGAAGCGGGAGTCCTCGGCCTCGATGTCGATCGCCTCGTCGATCACCCAGTGCAGACTTGCGGCGGGGATCACGACCGCGCCACTGGCATCGGCATACAGATAGTCGCCCGGCATCACGCACACGCCGTCGACCTCGACGGCGACGTTGGCGGCGAACGGCATCACGGTATCGCCGCCCGAGCGTGTGGCCTCACCACGGCCGGGAGCAGTCGCCGCACCCACGGTGCCTCGTTCCATCGAACGGCTGACAGATTTCGCTGGTCCATTCCGGGGTATCCCGATTCCAGCACTCGACGATCACTGCGGCAACCACCGAAACGACGGAGATGTGATGAATCAGCCAGACCCTCTCGCGCAGATCGAGTCCCTCATCGCGCGCGAGCATGAGTTGCGGGACCGGGTCCAGGCCGGCGAACTGACCCCCGGCGAGGAACACGACCAACTCCGCCGGGTCGAGGTAGCACTCGATCAGTGCTGGGACTTGCTCCGCCAACGCCGTGCCCGCCAGGAGTCCGGGCAAGATCCCGACGGTGCGGCCGTGCGTCCGGTCCCGGAAGTCGAGAACTACCAGCAGTGAGCTCAGGACTCCTTCCGCTACGGACGACCGGGTCGGGTCCCTGATCGAACAGGTCCAGAATCCGATCGCCTCATCGGTATCGGCCGGGTGCGGTTCGCGGTGCCTGCGCCGTCGGCGTCGCCCGTTCCGTGAGTCGATGCGGACCGGGGCGAGACTTCCCAGCATGGAGGGATTCGACCGGCAGTTTTACCCGCTCTACGTGGCGATCGCCGAGGCGGGGGTCCCCGCCCTGTTTCACACCGGTCAGACCGGGATCGGCGCCGGGCTGCCCGGCGGCCACGGCATCAAACTGCGCTACTCCGACCCGATGCTGCTCGACGACGACGACGTCGCCGCCGACTACCCCGACCCTGTCCGGGTGGGCGCCGAATAACTTCGCGCCGCAGCTGGTCAAGGCCGCCAACAGCATGCTCCGAGGCAAGGTGCTGTTCGGCTCCGACTTCCCCGTCATCCAGGTCGACCGCTGGATGAAGGACTTCGAGAACCTCGACATCGAACCCGAGGTCGCGCCGCTGATCGTCAAGCGGAACGCGCTGCGCGTTCTCGGCATCAGACAGTTCATGTGGGTTATTACCGGCTGGATGACTGGCTACGGCCACTTCTAAGGAGTCATAATGCCAAATTCACCGTGGGACATTTTCCCGTACAACTTGTTCAACTGGATCGGTACTTTGATAGCGCCTTTCTTCGGCGGGGGATCATGAGCGGCAACATAACTGAGCGGAATGAGTGGTCCTATGATCGGCAATCTGCCTGACCTGCCAGGATGGTTCTCAGAAGGAGAGTCTGCCTTCTGGTTTCCCATACTGGTTCAAATCGCCAACTGGTGGAATCCACTATGACCGGGAACCTGCCCGACTGCTAGGGCAGTTGAACGCACCAAAACACGCTGGTAGACAAGGTTGGTTCTTCGCATGGCCTGTGAATTCTATGGCAGTTTGAGTTCTGCGTGGACGAGGGCGTGGTCGCTGCAAGAGGGGACTGCGCTGTCGTAGTCGTAGCTCATCGCTGCGACGCGCAGGTGCTTGCTGATCCATATGGTGTCGTACCGGCGTGGGACGCCCGGTGATGTGCCGGTCCGGCCGGTGCGATGCGAGATCGCCAGCGGGCCGTCGGGACGCTCTTCACGGATCCGGGCCAAGTCATCTGGATGTTCGTCGAGCCAGAGCCGAAAGGCGTCGTCCAGAGCGTGACTTGGGGAGCCGCCGAACATCAGATCGTCGCCAGGTTCACCCTTCAGAGTGCGTTTGAAAACCGTCAGGTTCGGGCGAGCCGCCTCGTCATGGTCGCGATCGTTGCGATGTGAACCATGGCCTCGTGGTGGTCGGGTCTGGTTTCGTAGTCTCGCACGCAGCGGCGGTGCTTGTTGATCCACGCGAAACTTCTCTCGACCGCCCAAACGCGGGGTCGGACATGGAACCCGGTGGCACCGGGGATGCGTTTGACGATCTGCATAGGCAGGGAAAGAACGTCTTTCGCCCAGACGGGCAGCCGTCCAGGATAGCCGCCATCGGCCCAGACCAGCCGGATGGTGGAGAACCTGCCGCGCAGTGCGGTCAGGAGTCGGTGCGCGGCGTCGCGGTCCTGGATCGAGGCAGCGGTGACGACGACGGCGAGCAGCAGTCCGTTCACATCCACGGCAATGTGCCGTTTGACGCCGTTCGTTCTCTTGCCGCCATCCCAGCCGCGGCTCGATCGGGGCACGGTATCCGCGGCCGGCACCGTCTGCGAGTCGATGATCGCCGCGGTCGGGCACCGGTCCCGCCCGTCACGCACCCGCAGGCGGTCGCGCAGCGCGTCGACGATGCGCTGCCACGCGCCGCTGTGGGACCAGCGGGCGAAGACCGCGTACACCGTCCCGGCCGGCGGGAACTCCATCGGCAGTTGCCGCCACGCGATACCACCGCGGACGATGTACAAGATGGCGTCCACTATCAGACGGCGGCAATGCTTCTCGGGTCTACCGCCGCGGCCTGCCGTGCTGCCGGGCGCGGGCAACAGCGGTTCGAGGGTCGCCCACTCTGCGTCGGTGACCGACGACGGGTACACCGCGCAACCGTGCCCACCCGCCGAGTGGGGTGGGCACGACGGGCATGGCGGAATCGGCGATGATGTCATTGTGGGCTCCTGGTGTGGTCGGGGACTTGGTACTCACCGACCCAACCAGGAGCCCTCTTTCTTCGATTCTCAGCGAGGCACAAGCCCGCTATCGCGAGTTCTCAAACACACTCTTAGGAGACTATTTCTGGACGGCAGCGTGCGACCCGGCAATAAACCGAAGAGGACTCGGCGATAGTCGTTTGTCGACCTCGACGACGATTAGTCCGCGAGGATCGCAGCCGACGCCGGGAACGAGTTCGGAACGCCTACTCCGGCCGCGATCGGGGTTGTCGGCGACGCTAAGCGCCTTCGACCGACGCGATCGGGGCGTCTCATCGACGAAGCAGCGGCGCCGCGACAACGTCACGGGCGCTCGATGGCGCTGTTATCGATCTTCGGACGAAGGTGGCTCGAGAAAGCTATCGGGGCCACCCTCTGACAATCCACACCTGTTGGGAGACTTCGTCAACTTCCCTTCCTGAAAGTTGGGGTGTAGATCCTGTCTGCTCAACTCGGCGATCTGTAGTTGCTGCAACACTTTCCGTCCGTACGCTCGGAGGAGCGGTGCCCGGGCGGCGACGCTGCTATGCCGTTACACACCTCATACTTCTGATTACGCACTTTGCTGAGCCCGCTGGGCTTACCCCAAACAGAGACTTACGGGGCCGCCACGAGGGGGTCACGCCGTTCGCCTCGGCTAAGCCTGCTCCCAAGTGGAGTGGCAAGAGGGCTCTTGTTGCGCGCTCGCTGCGATGACTAACCACCGCGCATTGGCTCGCGCGATGGCAATACTCGTGAGGATTTGTTTGATCGATGCGGTGCGGCTGACGCATGCAATCGCAGAATGGATGACAAGCAAGAGCATTTCGAAGACCTTCAAGGTCGCGAGTTCCCGATTCGATACGTCGACTACTCCCAGTCACTATGAAGCCTGGAACAACAGTTCTAAGGTCGGGTGAAACCCATTCTGGGCAAATCGGTCTCGACGCTGGGTAGCTGCGGATGTTCGTTTCGAGCATCTTCCAGGGACCTGATGTGCTGCCCGGACCCGAAACGCCTCGTGAACAGTGCGGCTAGCGGTTGGGATGTAACTGATCGGTCGAGTGAACTTGCAGGCGATGAGGTCACCGACCAGGACGGTGACGCCATCGCCGGCCAAAAGGCTGTTCATCCAACCAAGGCGACTAGTCGATCGCCCCGGACTGCGCCGAATTACTACCCACGCTGATCCAGGACTGTCCAGGAGACACTTCCTTTGTTGGTTCCGTTCAGGCTGGGTTGCGGCCGATGAAGAACTCTCGAAACGGATCCATGCTCGGCTCCAGTCCGGCGTCGATCAAACCCTTGCGCAGCGCGGCCATCTGGTGGTCATGGATACGCTGAGTAGGTTGCCGCAGGGGCCCGCCATTGTAGCCCTGCAACCAGCCCTGGAACTTCCACGCCTGGCGGTTGAGGAAAGATCCTCCGTGCATTCCGTTGAACAGTCCCGCCTTGATCTTGCGGGCCGAATGCAACTGCCAGTAAATTTCCGTGGCGTCATCGTATTTGCCGTCGCGCAGCAGCTGCATCACACGCGGAATCACGGGGCCGAAGTATTCGTGATCACTGGTAGCCGAGAGCTGAATGGGGATCACTTGTGAGAGCGGGATCAACTCGCCTTCGATGGGGATCGAGATGACGACCTCCTCACCGAAGAGGCGATGGCATTCGATCGCGCTCTGGATGCTCGGGAATCCGCCTTCGGCTTTTACCACAGCGACATTGGGGATCTCGTCGATCATGCGTCGTATGAGACGGGTAGGGATATCGGAGGGGTGAATGCGGCCGCTGAAACCCCAGATCACCATCGGGAACAGGATGATACCCAGGTTCGTCGCGTCCGCGACGGCCTTGGTGTAGTCGAAGATCTCCTGTTCGGTCTCCGGGTAGAAGTTCGGCGGGTAGGACAGCAGGACTAGATCGGCGCCGGCATCCTCTGCGCCCCGGACGGCTTCGATGTTCTGCTCGAGGTCGTTCCAGCTGGCGTGGTGGACGATGTAGAAGTCGTCGCCGGCCTCGTCCTTGGATATCCGCAGGAAGTCCAGGTATTCCGGCAGTGTGATGCTGATTTCCGAGATTCCGAGGCTGCCGATGAATCCATGTTCTTTGGCGAGGCGGATGTCGTGGCGAATTGCTTTTTCGTTGATGCGGCGGAGGTCGTTCGTGAATGAGGGAATGGTGCAGTTAACGGCTCCGACGAGCTTCTCGCGGGCCCATTCCCGGGCTTCGGAGCGTGTGTAAACAGCCATGACGGGCGTTCCTTTCGGTTTTCGATTAGTTGACGTGTTTCGATGTGTTGGCCGGTTGAATTGCTCCGGTCAGTTCGCGCCGCTGCCCGCCCACGCGAGGTACTTCATCTCCATGTACTCGTCGATCCCGTAGATCGACCCTTCCCGTCCCAGGCCGGACTGCTTGATGCCGCCGAAGGGCGCGGTTTCGTTGGAGATCAGGCCGGAGTTGATTCCAACCATGCCAGCCTCGAGAGCTGCCGCGACACGCCAGATTCTCTCGGCGTCTCGGCTGAAAACATAGGCGGCCAAGCCGAATTCGGTGTCGTTTGCCTGCCGGATCGCATCCGCCTCGTGGGTGAACGGTATCAGCGGGGTGATCGGGCCGAAGGTCTCTTCGCGGGTAACCTTCATACCGGCGGCGACATCGGCCAACACCGTCGGCTGGTAGAACTGCCCGCCCCGGTCATGTCGCGCACCACCGCACACCACACGTGCGCCCTGTCCGATGGCGTCGGCCACATGTTCTTCGACTTTGGCGACAGCAGACTGGTCGATCAGCGGGCCCAGCATGACGCCCGGCTCGAAACCGTCACCGACCGGAAGGTCGGCGACCCGGTTGGCCAGCTCCGCGGTGAACCGTTCGTAGATGCCGGATTGCACGTATACCCGGTTGGCGCTGATGCACGCCTGTCCGGTGTTGCGGTATTTCGCGGCGACCACACCCGACACGGCGACCTCGAGATCCGCGTCGTCGAAGACGAGTACCGGCGCGTTCCCTCCGAGTTCCATCGATGCCTTCTTCACCGTCGCCGCCGACTGCTGGAGCAGCAGCCGCCCGACCTCCGTCGAACCGGTGAAGCTCACCTTCCGCACCAGCGGGTTGCCGGTGAGTTCTGCGCCGACTTCGCTCGCCTTCCCGAGCACCACACTGAACACGCCCGCCGGCACCCCGGCACGAGTGGCCAGCTCCGCGAGAGCCAGGGCGGTGAGCGGGGTCTGCCCGGCTGGCTTGACGACCATCGTGCATCCCGCGGCCAGCGCAGGTGCGACCTTGCGGGTGATCATCGCGGCGGGAAAGTTCCACGGTGTGATCGCGGCGCACACCCCGATCGGCTCCTTGAGTACCAGGACGCGGTTGGCGGGATCGGGTGCCGGGAAGACATCGCCGCGCACCCTTTTGGCCTCTTCGGCGAACCATTCGATGAACGATGCTGCATATGCGATTTCACCGCGCGCCTCGGTTGCCGGCTTGCCCTCCTCGAGGACGATCAACCGCGCCAGATCCTCGGCGTGCTCGTTGACGAGGTCGAACCAGCGCCGGAGGATCTGGGCGCGTTGCTTGGCCGATTTGGCCCGCCAGCCGGGCAGGGCGCGGTGTGCTGCGTCGATGGCCGCGGCGACCTGCGGGCGGCTGAGCGACGGGAGATCGGCCAGCTGTTCACCGGTCGATGGGTTGGCGATAGTGAAACGCCCGGATTCGCCGTTCTCGATCCACTGTCCGTCGATGTACGCCGCGTGGCGGAACAGGGTGTGGTCCGCGACTGTTCGGCTCTCGGTGGCAGCAGTGCTCATGGTGGGTCCTTTACTTGTGAACCGGTGGGATGCGGATAGGCAGTTCGGACCCGAGCCCGGACTTGCGGGCGATGTCCGCGCACATAGCGGCGACGGCCAAGTCCTGAACGGCGGAGCCAACGGACTTGTACACGACGATCTGATCGGCGGCCGTTCGTCCGGGGTGCCGTCCGGATACGAGGTCGGACAGCGCGGCGATCCGGTCGGTGACGTCGATACCCGCCTGCGCCGCGGCGATGAGATCGCCACTGTCGTGTAGCACTTCGTCCAGGACGTCGGCGATGACGACGTCGGCGCGTGCGATGACCTCCGGATCGACCTCGCGCTGCTCCCGCACGGTCGAGCCGATCGAGACGACGGTCATTCCCGGCTCGAGCCACGCACCCAACAGAATCGGCGACTCGTCATAGGAACGCGCCGCGCAGACCACCACGGATGCGCCCGAAACCGCCGCCTGAGGCGAGTCCGCGGCAATGATGGACGTTTCCAGATCGGCCAGCTCGTCGGCGAAACGCGCCCGGCTCTCCGCCCGCGGGCTATAGACACGCACGGTTTCGAGCTTGCGCACCGCCGCGAGGGCGCGGACATGTTTTTTCGCCTCGAAGCCCGAACCGATGACCGCAACCGTGACCGGTCCGGGTGAGGCCAGCAGCTCGACGGCGAGCGCCGATGTGGCCGCGGTGCGGTAGCCGGTGATCGAATTGCCGTCGAGCAGCGCCACCAGTTCCGCGGATTCCTGATCGAACAGGGAGATGAGGTACGAGAACTGGCGCACGCCGATCGCGCCGGCGATGGTCTTCACGCCCATCAACCCGCCATTGCCGGGTGTGCCGCTCATCAACCGCAGGAACGAGGTGCCGCCGCGCGCAATGGTCCGGGCCGGGAATCGAGCCTCGTCGGGAGCTGCGCCATAGGCGTCGCGCAATGCGGCGATGGCCGGGGTCCAGTCGAAGGCCGATTGCACCGCAGCATCGTCCAGCAGGAGTGTCAATCTTCTCCCCTTCCTTTCCAGAAGGTTTCGATACTATACGGATCGTATCGGATTGGGTTGCGGGTTTCCAGCCCCAGACTCACCACCGTCGGATGACGATCGGAGAGCCCAGGGTCATCCACCCATCGAGGCGCAACTAGGAGGCACTGGGCTTCGGTGCCGAGTTCCGGCGGGCGGAGGTGTCCGCGGTCGTGCACAGCTCTGTCGAGGATCGGACGGTGCGGGACTGGCCTCCGGCTCGGCTCAGAGGCGTTCGATGATGGTGGCGTTGGCCATCCCCGCGCCCTCGCACATGGCCTGCAGGCCGTAGCGTCCGCCGGTGGCCTCGAGGTTGTTGACCAG
>NZ_JBFUGT010000131.1:0-17529 GCF_056402775.1 Rhodococcus sp. P3_B8 | reverse complement strand
CAAGAACACCACCGCGACCCTCTACTGGCAGGGCGATCGTGTCGTCGTGATGATCGACGACACGACCGTCCGCACTCTTACACTCGACAGGACCACGCGTTACCAGAAACTGTCCTCAAAGTCCTGAGACATATCTGTCCTCCAAGTCCTGAGACATGACACGAGTCCAGAGACTCCTCAACCACTCACGGGCGGCGGAGCCGCCTACAGCTCCGCGCGGACCAGCTTCGCCGCGTCGACGAGGTTGCGCAGCGACGCCTCGACCTCGGCGGGACCGCGGGTCTTCAGGCCGCAGTCGGGGTTGACCCACAGCCGTTCCACCGGCACTGCCTTCAGCGCCTCCCGCAGCGACGCCGCGATCTCCTCGACACCGGGCACCCGCGGCGAGTGGATGTCGTACACGCCTGGGCCGACGCCGAGGTCGAAGCCGACGGCGTTGAGGTCGTCGAGGACCTCCATGTGCGAGCGCGCGGCCTCGATGGAGGTGACGTCGGCGTCGAGCCTCGCGATGGCCTCGATGACCTCACCGAACTCCGAGTAGCAGAGGTGGGTGTGGATCTGCGTCGAGTCCGAGACGCCCGACGTCGCGAGACGGAACGCCCCGACCGACCAGTCGAGGTACGCCGGCTGATCCGCGGCCCGCAGGGGCAGCAGTTCGCGCAGCGCGGGCTCGTCCACCTGGACGATCCGGATGCCCGCGCCCTGCAGGTCCACCGTTTCGTCGCGGATGGCCAGCGCCACCTGGTTGGCGGAGTCGGCCAGCGGCTGGTCGTCGCGCACGAACGACCACGCCAGGATCGTCACCGGACCGGTGAGCATGCCCTTCACCGGACGCTGCGTCAGCGACTGCGCGTACGTGATCCATTCGACGGTCATCGGGTTGCTGCGGCGCACATCGCCGTACAGGATCGGCGGTCGAACGCAGCGGCTGCCGTACGACTGCACCCAGCCGTTGTCCGTCGCGAAGAACCCGTCCAGCTGTTCGGCGAAGTACTGCACCATGTCGTTGCGTTCCGGTTCGCCGTGCACCAGCACGTCGAGGTCCAGAGTCTCCTGCAGCGCAACCACATCCGCGACCTCGGCGCGCATCCGGTTCAGGTACTCGGCCTCGTCGATCTCACCCTTGCGCCGGGCCGCGCGCGCGACGCGGATCTGCGTCGTCTGCGGGTAGGAGCCGATCGTCGTGGTCGGCAGCACCGGAAGCGACAGCGCCGACTGGGCTTCCCGACGTTCCGCCGCGGGACTGCGCCCCGGATCGGACGCGGTGAGCGCGTCCAGCCGGGCACGGACAGTGGCGTCGTGCAGACGTGGGTCGGTGCTGCGGGTGGACGCCGCCGCGCGGGCGAGCGCGAACTCGTCGTCGACGGATTCGCGACCGCTGGTCAGTGCGGTCCCGAGTGTGACGACCTCGCGGACCTTCTCGGTGCCGAACGCCAGCCACGACCGCAGCGCCTTGTCGATGCCGGTCTCCGCGTCGAGCGTGTACGGGACGTGCAGCAGCGAGCATGACGTCGAGACGGCGAGCGAACCGGTGCTGCCCAGCAGGGTGCCGAGCGACGCCAGGGCCGCGTCCAGGTCGGTGCGCCAGATGTTGCGTCCGTCGACGACACCGGCGACGACGTGCTTGCGGGTCAGATCGGGAACCGTGGCGAGGGGGTCGGATCCGGCAACCAGGTCGATCGCGATCCCCTCGACACCGGTCGACGCGATCGCGGGAAGTGCGTCACCGAGGCTGCCGAAGTACGACGCGACGAGGATCGCCGGTCGCGACTCCAGCGCGGACAACCGGTCGTAGGCCCGCTTGGCCGCCGCGATCTCCCCCGGTGTGCGGTCGGCGACCAGCGCGGGTTCGTCGATCTGCACCCAGTCGGCGCCCGCGTCGGCGAGCCGACCGAGCAGGTCCGCATACAGCGGGACGAGTTCGTCGAGGCGGTCGAGGAGGGGTGCATCCGAGCCGACAGCCTTCGACAGCAGCAGGAACGTGACCGGACCCACCACCACCGGGCGGGCCGGAATGTCCAGGGCACGTGCCTCTTCGAGTTCGCGGAGCACCTTCGACGGGTCGAGGGCGAACGTCGTCGTCGGGGAGATCTCCGGCACCAGGTAGTGGTAGTTGGTGTCGAACCACTTGGTCATCTCGAGCGGGGCGACCGTGTCGTTGCCGCGGGCGGCGGCGAAGTAGCGGTCGAGGTCGCTCTCGATGCCGGCGACACGGTCGGGCAGTGCGCCGAGCATCGCCGCGGTGTCCAGCACATGGTCGTAGTACGAGAACGTGTTGACGGGCACGGAGTCGAGGCCGGCGTCGCGCAGGCTCGTCCAGGTCTGACGGCGCAGATCCCGGGCGAGCGCGTCGAGCGCTTCGGCGTCGAGGCGGCCGGCCCAGTACGACTCGACGGCCTTCTTCAGTTCGCGATTCGGACCGATGCGAGGTGAGCCCAGCACGGTCGCGGTGAAAGTGAATGTCACGGTATCTCCAGTTGCGTACGCGGTACGGCCACCGCCGGCACACGGGTACACCTCTCGAGCCCAGGGACGTGCTGCAGCGCGAGAAGGTCTACACGCCCAATCCACGAGGCGGTAACCGTCGGGCACGGCGTGCCCGACACAGTCGGCAGGTCTTCGGACTCACAGGCAGCCGGTGCGACATCGCACCGGACCTAGTGGCCGTCGCTTCCCAGGCGGTTGCCCAGTGCATGGTGACGGCGGTCGTTCCTGCTCACCGCTGCGGGACAGTCCCGGATTCTCACCGGGTTCCCTCTCACACGCGGACTCCGGGGAGTCCGACGTGCTTCGACGCCAGGTGCGGTCTTCGGGGCTCCTCACGACCGTGCCGGGCGAACCAGCTGCACCGGCCAGCATAGGCCTTCGGCCCGTGCGCCTTTTTGGTAGCCCCAACWACCAAAAAGGCGCACGAGCCCGGAGGGCCTACAGCCAGCCGTTCGACTCCGCAGCGCGGACGGCCTCGGCTCGGGTGCTGGCGCCGGTCTTGCCGATCGCCGAGGAGAGGTGATTGCGCACGGTACCTGCGGACAGGAACAGTGCGGCCGCGATGGAGGCGACCGGCGCACCGTCCCGCGCCGCCCGCAGCACGTCCGTCTCCCGGTCGGTGAGCGGCGATTCCCCGCTGACGAGACTGTCGGCGGCGAGCGCGGGGTCGACGACACGCAGTCCGGCATGGACGCGCCGGACGGCGTCGGCGAGCTGCCGGGCCGGGGTGTCCTTCACGACGAACCCCGACGCACCGGCCTGCAGTGCCTTGCGCAGGTACCCGGGACGACCGAACGTCGTCACGATCAGGACGCGGGTCTGCGGCATCTCGGCCCGCAGTGCCGCGGCCGCGGCGATTCCGTCCAGACCGGGCATTTCGACGTCGAGGAGCGCGACGTCGGGGGAGTGCTCGCGCGCCGCCGCGACGACCTCGTCGCCGCGCCCGACCTCCGCGACGACCGTGAGGTCCGCCTCCAGGTCGAGCAGGGCGGCGAGGGCACCGCGGACGAGTGCCTGATCGTCGGCGAGCAGCAGCCGGATCGTCACGAGGCCTCTTCCTTCAGCACGTGCAACGAGAACCCGCCGGGTTGCGGATGAGTGATGACGACCCGGGCTCCGGCGGCGGCGGCGCGCTCCCGAAGGCCCACCAGCCCGTTCCCGTGCACGGATTCACTACACCCGGCGCCGTCGTCGACGACGGTGACCTCGCGTTCGCCCACCGTGACCGAGCAGTACGTTGCGCCGCTGTGCCGGACCACGTTCGTGACACCCTCCCGGACGGTCCACGCGAACAACTCGCGCAGTCCGGTGGGTACCGACTCTGTGCTGTTCGGCAGCTCCGCCTCGATTCCGGCCGACCGCAACGCTTCCCCGGCCCGGGCGATCTCCACCGGAAGCGACAGCCCCCGGATTCCCTGCACGGCCTGCCGGACGTCCGCGAGCGCGTCGCGGGAAAGACGTTCCAGGTCCGCCACTTCGGTGCGGGCCCGGTCGATGTCGATGTCGAGGAGCCGGCCGACGAGTTCGGCCTTGACGGTGATGACGGTGAGGGAGTGCCCCAGGATGTCGTGGAGGTCGCGGGCCATCCGGGTGCGTTCCTCCTGCACTGCGAGCCGTTCGCTCGCTTCCCGTTCCCGGACCAGTTCGATGTTGCGGTTGATCAGCTTGGTCACGCCGAACATCGCGAACGCTGCCGCGCACACGCCCAGCGAGAGCCCGGTGCCCGACCCCCAGTCCAGCACCGTGGAGATCACTTCCACGAGAACTGCGACGGTCAGGGCGGTGATCCCGCCGAGCCACGCGGGGAACAGCATGACCGCGGAGACGGCGAGGAAGACGGCGGCGGACAGCCCCGACGACCCGACGGCGACCACCATGACGGCCGCGAGCCCGAACAGTGCCACCACGAGCGGCGCCGCCTGGTTCAGCGGTGGCCGAAACTCGTTGTGCGCGCGCCGGGTATGCGACCACCGGAACATCGCGAGGTACGTCACCGCGAATGCGAGCGTGGCGATCCACCCGATCCAGCCGCGGACGTGATCGCGGGCGGCCCAGCCGTCGAGGAACGGCTGGAACAGGAAGACCGTCCAGGCGGCGGCGAAAATGAATCCGAAACGGCCCCATCGTCTGGTCACGACGGGGCCGTCGGGGGTGGTCACGGCAGTCACGATACCGCCGTCACACTCGCTCGGTGTCGCGCTGGAACCGCCACGCCGCACCGCCGACGAAGATCGCCAGCCACACCGCGACGTTGAGGAGCCACGTCCACTGCATCGCGTCACCGGTGAGCGGCGCGTGCACCAGCTGACTCAGCCCGTACGTGGGCATGAACTGCGCGATCGACGCCCACACCGAACCGTCCTGCAGCGGCATGAACAGCCCGCCCGCGAAGCTGAGCACGGCGAGCCCGGGGCCGAGGATCTGCATGACGTTCTCGCTCGGCAGCAAGTACCCCATGAACAGGCCGAACGCGGYGAACACTGCGGATCCGAGCCAGGTGATCAGGGCCGTCGTGAACCACAGGGACGTGTCCATGTGGACCGACGTGAACGAGCCCACGAGGTAGACGACGCCGACGGCCCCGAGTCCGAGCATCATCGCGACGAGCACCTTGACGAAGATGTAGACCCCGGGGGACAGGGGGGTGAGCCGCAACTGCCGGCTCCACCCCGACGCCCGTTCCACCGACACCATCGCGCCGCCGCTCGTCGTCGCGATCATCGCGCCGTACAGCGCCATGCTGATCATCACGTACGCCGAGATGTTCCCGTTGCCTGCGCTCTCCCCCGAGTAGCTGGGGTTCAGACCGAAGATGAGGAAGAAGACGACCGGCATGACGAGAGTGATGATCATCGTGCGCCGATTGCGCAGCAGCCGGCGCAGTTCGAGCCCGAGAAGGGTGGTGTTGAGTCCGCCGAGCGGGGGAACGCGGCGGGGTGCGGTGAGGGTGGTCATCAGTTCGATCCTTCCGTGGCGGAGTCGTCGGAGGTGAGTGCGATGAACGCGTCTTCGAGTCCTCGGGAGACGATTTCGAGGTCGCAGGCAGGCGTCTGCGTGAGGAGGTGGCGGGCCACGGCGTCGGTGTCCGTCGAGTGGACGAGGACGCTGTCACCGCGCACCTCGATGCTGTCGGCGCCGGGAATCGCGAACAACTGTTCCCTGTCGGCGCCCGGGAAGTGGGCGCGAACCGTGCGTCCCGCGGCCAGTGCCTTCACCTCGGCGGCGGTGCCGTCGGCCACCACTTTTCCCTTGCGCACCAGCACGATCCGGTCGGCGTAGGCGTCGGCCTCCTCGAGATAGTGCGTCGCGAAGACCACCGTCCGGCCGCTGTCCGCGTCGGCGCGGATCGCCGACCAGAAGTCCCGCCTGCCCTCGACGTCCATGCCGGTGGTCGGCTCGTCGAGGATCAGCAACTCGGGATCGGAGAGCAATGCCATCGCGAACCGTAGTCGCTGCTGCTGACCACCGGAACACTTGCCCACCAACCGGTTTCCGAGATCGGCGATACCGGCCCGGGTGAGGACCTCGTCGACCGGCCGGGTGTCGGCGAACAGGCTCGCGGTGAGCCGGACGGTCTCCTCGACCGTCAGCTCCTTCAGGAGCCCGCCCGTCTGCATGACCGCCGAGACCAGCCCCTTCGCGATCGCGGTGCGCGGATCGGTGCCGAACACGGACACCACGCCGGCTGTGGGGCGGGACAATCCGAGGACCATGTCGACGGTGGTGGTCTTGCCGGCGCCGTTGGGTCCGAGGAACGCGACGATCTCGCCGGGCCGGATCTCGAGGTCCAGCCCCCGGACGGCGTGAACGTCACCGAAGTGCTTGTGGACGCCTCGCAGGCTGACTGCCGGAGCCGGCGACGCGGAGGCCTTCGTGGAGGTTTGGTGCTCTGTCGATGTCATGCATTCAGCGTGCGATCCGGACGGCCGCACACCCCCACACGTCCGTCACGACCTCACCGTGACAAATGTCAGGGGCCCGGGGTAGGTGTGGCGCCGATCGGGGGCAGCCGTTACTGTGGGCGCCATGCAGCGCGCATATTTCTGGTTTAGCAGGCCGGCCCCGGGTGGGCCGGTCGGCGTAACCACGCGCTGACTTCTTCCACCCCAGAGCCGGATTACAGACCGGCTCGCGGGAATCTCCACAGTCTTCGAGGGCCGGCCTGAGAACAGGAACCCGAACCCATGACTGTCACTCTCGACACCACTACCAGCAGTGATCGGCTGGACGACCAGCGCACCGTGAGCATCAGCCCGCTGGTGGCCCCGTCCGTGGTCCGTGCCGAGCATGCCCCCGACGACGTCGCGTCCGCGACCGTCCGCTCCGGCCGCGCCGACACGGTGAACGTGCTGAACGGCGACGACGATCGACTGCTCGTCGTGGTGGGCCCGTGCTCGGTGCACGACCCGGACGCCGCCATGGACTACGCCCGCCGGCTCGCCGCGAAGGCCGAGGAATTGCGCGACGACCTGCACATCGTCATGCGGGTCTACTTCGAGAAGCCGCGCACCACGCTCGGCTGGAAGGGTCTGCTCAACGACCCGCACCTCGACGGAACGTTCGACATCGACACCGGGATCCGCATGGGCCGCAAGCTGCTGCTCGACGTGTCCTCGCTCGGCCTGCCGGTCGGCTGCGAGTTCCTCGACCCGATCATGCCGCAGTACATCGCGGACCTCGTCACGTACGGCGCGATCGGTGCCCGCACCGCCGCCAGCCAGGTGCACCGCCAGCTGTGCAGCGCGCTGTCGATGCCGGTCGGGATCAAGAACTCGACGGAGGGCGACGTGCAGGTGGCGGTCGACGGCACCCGCGCCGCCGCGGCGAGCCACGTGTTCCCCGGCACCGACCTCGACGGGCAGGCCGCGCTGATCCGCACGGTCGGCAACCCCGACTGCCACGTCATCCTCCGCGGCGGCAGCGACGGACCGAACTACGACGCGGAGACGGTGGCGGACACGCTCGCCCGGCTGCGCAAGGGCGGTCTGTCGGAGCGGGTCGTCATCGACGCCAGCCACGGCAACAGCAGCAAGAACCACGAGAAGCAGGTCGACGTGCTGAACGACATCGCGGCCCGGCTCGAGGAGGGAGAGAAGGGGATCGTCGGTGTGATGGTGGAGAGCTTCATCGAAGCCGGTCGTCAGGACCTCACCCTCGGAAAGGCCGAGGACCTCACGTACGGCCAGTCCATCACCGACGCGTGCATCGACTGGAACACGACGGCGGCGCAGCTGGACCGCCTCGCCCAGGCAGTGGCCGCACGTCGGAAGTGATCACCGCACGCCTCTCGTGCGGAACTGCACGCTGATCCGCGGTCCGAGCGGGCGGGTGCTCTTCGGTACGCAATGCTCCCAGGTGCGCTGGCAGGAACCACCCATCACCAGCAGGTCGCCGTGGCCGAGCGAGTACCGGATCGAGTGCCCGCCGCCGCGCGGACGCAGCAGCAGCGGACGCGCGGCGCCGAGCGAGAGGATCGCGACCATGGTGTCTTCGGTGCGGCTCCGGCCGGTGTCGTCGCCGTGCCAGGCGACGCTGTCGGAACCGTCGCGGTAGAAGCACAGCCCGGAGGTGGCGAACTTCTCGCCCAATTCGGGTAGGTAGTGCCTGCTCAGGGCGTCGCGTGCCGCGACCAGCAGCGGGTCGGGGAGCCGCTCACCCTCCGGGTAGAACCGGACGAGGCGCGGGACGTCGACCACCCGGTCGTACATCTGGCGCCGCTCCGCCTTCCACGGCACCGTCTCCGCGAGGGTCGTGAACAGCTCGTCGGAACCGGTCAGCCACCCCGGACGCACGTCGACCCACGCTCCCGCCGTGAGTGTGCGACGCTGCACCGTCGACCCGAGCGCGCCCAGCTCGACACCGAACGATGCGTCGTCGAACAGTGAAGCCTGGAGCGCATACCGCGCATCCGCGGAAGTCATGCCGCCATGCTACCCGATTTTCGAACGTATGTTCACACGATTTTTCTCGAGGCGGCAGTCGCCACTCAGACGCACCCCTTCTTGGTTCGCGCACTCCTTTTCGGGCCCTGGAAGGGGTGCGGCTGCGAAGAAGGGGTGCGTCTGCACGGAAGCCCGGGGAACGGCGGCGGTTATTACCGCGGCACCGCCGGCTCGCGGTCGTCGCCGGTGTCGACGGTCGTCTTCTGCCTGCTCGGCCACCAGAAGGCGCGACGTTCGAGTGCCGACAGGCTCGGTACCAGCATCGGGGCCATCGCGAAGGCGGCGATGGCGACGCCGATCGCGACGCCGAAGCCGAGTTCGGCGAGGTTGGCCAGTCCGGTGAGGGTGAGGGAAGCGAAGGTCAGTGCCAGGATCAGACCGGCGGCGGCGACGGTGGGGGCGTCGTTGGAGACGGCGATCCGCGCGGACTCACGCGGGGTGTACCCGTTGCGGAATTCCTCGCGCAGTCGCGAGGCCAGCAGGATGTTGTAGTCGGTGCCGATCGCGACGACGAACAGGTAGAGCACGATCGGAATCGAGAAGTCGATCCCGTCGTAGCCGAGGCCGTGCAGGAACAGGAGCACCACGGCGCCGAGTGTGGCGACGAACGTGAGTGCCACGCACACCAGCAGGTTGAGCGGGGCCAGCACGGCGAGCAGCAGCAGGGCGAGAATCAGCGCGATCGCGACTGCGGCGACGGGGAACACGAGGCGCGTATCCGCCGCGAGTTGCGCGCGGACGTCGACGAACGTGGACGTCTGCCCTCC
The DNA here is from genome assembly GCF_056402775.1 of Rhodococcus sp. P3_B8. Classification (NCBI taxonomy): domain Bacteria; kingdom Bacillati; phylum Actinomycetota; class Actinomycetes; order Mycobacteriales; family Nocardiaceae; genus Rhodococcus; species Rhodococcus sp. P3_B8. The sequence goes on along the minus strand of NZ_JBFUGT010000131.1, from coordinate 8,333 downwards.
CACAACGACTTCCGAGCCGGGGACCGCGCCGTGGGCGGCGTCGCGGATCGGTCCCTCGACGAGGTCGAGGGACGCGTTCGAGTACGGGTCGTCGGCGAGTACGACGTTGACGAGCGCGGCGCGACCGTCCTGACTGGGTCGCGGCGGGGCGACCGAGGACACGCCCGGCACCTGTGTCAGAGCGGTGACGAGCGGGGTCAGCGACGCGGGATCGAGCGGCCCGGGAGCCACGACGTACACCTGGGTCGGGCTCAGCGCACCCGCGGGGAAGGATTGATCGAGGGTGTCGAAGGCCTGCTGTGACGGCGTGTCGGAGGGCAGTTCCCCCAGCGTGTTGTACGTCGACTTGTAGCCGGACACGAAGGAGGCGAGCGCGATCAACACGACGCCGATCGCGATGGCGAACACGGCTGGGCGGTGCCCGATCGCGGCGCCGATCGACGCGAACGGGGTGTGAGGGCTGTCGTGCCCCGGTCCGAGCGGCCAAAACAGGTGGCGTCCCAGCACGGTGAACACGGCGGGGATGAGCGTCAACGCCGTCACCAGCATGAGGGCCACGGCGACGATGAGTCCCGGCGCGAGCGTGGTGAGCGAGCCGAGTTTCGCCAGCAGCAGGGCGGCGAACGCGACGATGACCGTGAGCGCCGACGACGCCACGACGCGCCCGACGACGTCGGTGGAGAACACGAGGGCTTCTCGATGCATGTCGGTGGTGGACCCAGCCGCGGCCTGCTGCCGGAGACGTTCGCGATAGCGGAACAACAGGAAGACGATGTAGTCGGTGCCGACACCGAAGAGGACGACCACGAGGATGGATTGCAGCGACGTGCTGACCTGGAAGTCGAACAGATCGGCGAGCACGGCGGTCAGTCCGGTGACCACCGACAGCACCACGCCGATCACGAGAACCGGCAGGACGGCGATGACGGGGCTGCGGAAGATCAGGCCGAGCAGGGCGAGGATGACGATCACCGTGGCGATCGTGATGACCTTGTCGGCGTTGTCGTAGGCGGCGGTGGTGTCGACCTGAATGGCCGCGTTCCCGGTCAGCCCGCTCACGAGGCCGGTGCCGTTCAGTTGCTGCTCTGCGTCGCCCCGGATGACCGGCACGGCGTCGTTGACCTGGTCGTCGCCGGGTTGTCCGTCGAACACCACCTGCAGTGCGGCAGCCTTCCCGTCGGCGGACAGCGACGCAGGCGACCCTTGCACGCTCACCACCCCTGGGATCGCCGAATTCTGCAGCGAGGTCGCGAGATTCAGTGCCGTCTGCTGGTCGGCGGGTGAGAGAGGGGCGGCGTCGGCACGGACCACCACCAGGCTGCCGGTGGCACCGGACAGGCTCGGGAAGTATTCGTTGCCGACGGCCTGCGCCTCGGAGGACTCGAAAGTGCTGGGCAGGAACGTCTGCTGGTTACCGGTGGTGTAGTCGTCGAGACTCGGTGCGAACAGGATGACGGCTATTGCGGCGACTACCCAGGTCGCGATGACCTGCCACGGGTGTGCGACGACGGTGCGCGCGATGTAGGCAAACATCATTCCCCGTTCCGGGAGATGAAGGTTCGGCCGGCGCCCGGCCGGGCGGTCGAACCGTGCCAAGCCATCGTCGCATGCAGGGCGGCGCGAAGGCTATGGGTTTCACGGCATCGACAGACCGCGGCCCCGCTCCGACATCAGGGAGCGGGGCCGCGGTACGTCATGGTGCTCGTTACCGCAAGGGGGTGAAATCCCGGCTGCCGAGGTAGTCGGGGCGCGGCGCGGGCGCCGAGAACGGATCCGTCAGGGTGTTCTCGACACTGTTGAACACGATGAAGAGGTTGGACCGCGCGAACGGCGTGATGTTGCCGTTCGACCCGTGCATGCAGTTGGAATCGAACACGGTGGCGGAGCCGGCCGGTCCGGTCATCGTGGCGATGCCGTACTCGTTCGCCATCCGGGTGAGCGTCGGCTGATCGGGCGACCCGGTGGGGGGAACGTAGCTGACCAGCGATTCCTTGTAGTAGTCCTCGGGGGTCTCGCCGGCGCAGGAGACGAACGCGCGGTGCGATCCGGGCATGATCATCAGCCCGCCGTTGTGCCCGTAGTTCTCGGTGAGCGCGATCGAGATACTCGCGGCGCGAGGAGTGGGCATGCCGTCCTCGGCGTGCCAGGTCTCGAAGTCGGAGTGCCAGTAGAACGGGCCGCCGGTGAAACCGGGCTTGAAATTGAGTCGCGACTGGTGGACGTAGACGTCCGAACCGAGGATCTGCCGGGCGATACCCACCACCTCGGGGCGGCGGATGATCTCGTCGACGACGTCGCTGAGGCGGTGGACGTCGAACACGGAACGGACGGCGCCGTCGCCGTTCTCCCGTACGACGCGGTCGTCGCCGCGCAGCGTGTCGGTCTCGGCGAGGCGGGTCATCTCGTCGACCAGGTTGAACACGTCGCGTGGTGGGATGATCGACTCGGCGGAGTGATACCCGCGTGCGTCGTAGACGGCAATCTGATTCGCGGTGAGCGGACCGGAGCGGGTATCACCCCGTTTCCCGTCCGACCAGGTGACCGGATCCTGGCGGACGGTCATCGTGCACTCGTTGCGGTCCCTCGTGGGGTAGTTGTCGGCTACGGCCGTACGCATAACTCGTGTTTCACCCTTTCGGATTGGACAACGCTTTACTCTTCCGACGTTCCCACTGGTCGTCGACGAATGCAACCCGGACACAGGTCCACCGAGGCCGGACTGGACCGCGACGGCGCGGCGCCGCGGTGGGATCGTCACGGGCATGATCGATTCGGCGGCGGTACTCGGAGTGGCGGCGATCGCCCTCGGCATGGTTCTCACACCGGGACCCAACATGGTGTATCTGGTCTCGCGCAGCATCACTCAGGGCAGGGCGGCGGGACTGGTCTCGCTGGCCGGTGTCGCTCTCGGATTCCTGTGCTATCTGGCTGCTGCGACACTGGGCATTTCGGCGGTGTTCTCCGCCGTCCCGCAGGCCTACACCGCGCTGAAGCTGGCGGGCGCGTGCTATCTGGGCTGGCTGGCCTGGAAGGCGTTGCGGCCCGGGGGGCACACGCCGTTCGCTCCGTCCCGGGCGCTGCCCCGGGATTCGTCCGCCCGGCTGTTCCTGATGGGACTCACGACCAACCTGCTCAATCCGAAGATCGCGGTGATGTACCTGGCGCTGATCCCGCAGTTCGTCCACCCCGGCGCCGGGCCCGTGTGGTTGCAGAGCCTGCTGCTGGGCACCGTGCAGATCGTGGTGGCGCTCACGGTGAACGCGTTGATCGTCTGCGTCGCAGGAACTCTCGCGGCGTTCCTGTCCGGACGCCCGGTGTGGCTGCGTGTGCAGAAGTTCGTGATGGGAAGCGTCCTCGGCGGCCTCGCCGTTCACCTCGCCCTCGACCGGACGCGGCCCGCGACGATCTGAATCGGCAGTGGCCTGAATCATGCACACCTGAGCATGTTTCGCGGGTACCGTCGGAAGCGATGACGACGAAGGGGCGAGAGATGACCGGGACCATGCGGGCGCAGCGATTCCACGCGGACACGAAAACCATTGCTGTGGAGGATATTCCGATTCCGGACCCCGGTCCCGGTGAAGTGCTCGTCAAAGTGGAGTTCTGCGGCATCTGCCATTCCGACCTGAGTCTGATCGACGGCACGTTCCCCGCGCTGCTGCCCGAGGTGACCCAGGGGCACGAAGCGTCGGGCACCATTGCGAAACTCGGTGCCGGAGTATCCGGCTGGTCCGAGGGAGACCGCGTCGTGCCGTCCGCGGGCAGGCCCTGCTTCGGGTGCCGAAACTGCCGCCGCGGGGACCTCACGAACTGCCTGAACATCCAGCTCATGGCGTTCGCCTACGACGGCGCCTGGGCCGAGTACACGGTGGCGCAGGCCGGGGGACTGACCCGTATCCCGGACAACGTTCCTTTCGAACAGGCGGCCATCCTCGCCGACGCGGTGTCGACGCCGTTCGGCGCGGTCGTGCGCACCGGCAAGGTGGTGGTCGGGGAGACCGTCGGAGTGTGGGGTGTGGGCGGAGTCGGCACCCACATCGTGCAGCTGGCACGTCTGGTCGGCGCTGTCCCGGTGATCGCGTTCGACATCAATCCCACTGTGCGGGAACGTGCCCTGGAGCTCGGGGCCGATTACGCGTTCGACTCCCGGGACGAGAACCTGAAGGAGAAGGTCGCCGAGGCGACGGGCGGCCGGATGCTGGACGTCGCGTTCGACGCGGCCGGACTGAAGGTGACGTTCGAGCAGGCACTCGACTGCCTGACGGTCGGTGGCCGACTCGTCGCGGTCGGGCTGAGCGCGCAGGAGGCATCGGTGGGAACCACCGCACAGTTCGGGCTGTCCCAGAAGCAGGTGCTCGGCCACCTCGGCTACAAGAACGTGGACATCGAAACCCTCGCCGAACTGGTGTCCCGTGGCCGGCTCGACCTGTCGCGGTCGATCAGCGAGATCGTCCCGCTCGAGGACGTCGCGAAGGGCATCGAGAAACTCGCGAACCACGAGGGTGATCCCATCCGGATCCTCGTCAAACCCTGAAACCGGCAGGTGCCGGGATTCGGCTGGCCGGGACCTGTCGGTGCCCCGCTGTACCGTCGGGCCATGGGATATGAATTTCAAGTCACAGTGGACTCGGAGAACCCGCATACCCTGGCCAAATGGTGGGCGCAGGCGCTCGGCTGGGAGGTGGAGCCGAGCAACGAGGAGTTCATCCGCGGGCTCGTCGAGGCCGGCCACGCGCAGGAGTCCGACACCATGGAGTTCGAGGGTGTCCTGGTCTGGCGGGAGGGTCAGGCGATCCGCGATCCGGAACACCCGGAGCGCCCGCGTGTGCTGTTCCAGCTGGTTCCCGAACGGAAGACGGTGAAGAACCGGCTCCACCTGGACATCAGGGTCGGGGACGCCCGCTACGAGGTCGCCGAGAAGCTGGAGCAGTCCGGCGCCACCGTGCTCCACCGCGGCCGGCAGGGGCCGAGCGAGTGGGTCACGATGGCAGACCCCGAGGGCAACGAGTTCTGCGTCAGCTGACGCGCTGTCACGCTCCGCGGTAGGAACTCGGGGTGCTGCCGGTCCAGCGTTTGAAGGCGCGACGGAACGCACTGGGCTCGGAGAAGCCGAGCCGCGCCGACAGGTCCTCCACGGTCTCGCCGCGTCGGAGCCCGGCCACGGCGGCGTCGCGGAGCACTTCCTCGCGCAGCTGATTCAACGACGTCCCCTCCTGCCGGAGCAGGCGGCGCAGGTGGGGGACGCTGATCGACAGCATCTCCGCGATGTCCTCGGCCGTCGACGTCCGGCCTTTCATGCCCAGCTCGAGGACCCGGCGCACCTGCGCCGACGCCGTGCTGTCGTAGTCACGCTCCGACATCAGCAGCGTCGGTGACTCTCGGAGGTAGTCCTCGAGCGTCTCCTCGGTCTGGATGATGGGCGCCCGCATCACCGCGTTGTCGAATTCGACTGCGGGAATATCGGAATCGAAAGTCACGGGGACGCCGAAGATGTGATCGTAGTTCTCGGCGAGCTGCGGCAGCGGCGCCGGATACGGCAGTTCCACCGCCAGCAACCGGACCCTCTTGCCCACGAGCCACGCCGCGAAACGATGAAGCAGGATCAGCAGGAAATCGGTGGTCACCCGCGTCGCCTCGAGCGACGACTGCACGTCCTCGGTGGACCGTTCGGCCGCGGCCGGGCGGATGTCGATGGTCATCCGGGTTCCGCCGTTGATACCGGGACCGATGTGCAGGGCGGGAAGTGACGGCAGGGCGCGCAGGATGTCGGCCATCCGGTCGAGGGCGGCGGACAGGTCCGCGGTGTGGATCAGGGCGAGGCAGACGAGCCGAAACGTGCCGCGGGGGACCGGGGCCGGCCCGAGGCCGAACAATTCGTCGCCCGTGATCTGCCAGACCGCCTGGGTGAACGCGGTGACCTGGGTGGGCGTCAACCGGGCCAGCGGATCCTCCAGCGACGCCGCCGTGATTCCCGCCGCCGACAGCGCGGGGGAGAGATCGACCCCACTGCGCGCCGACAGTTCGAGCGACCGCCGCACGAAGTCGGCGGGGATGGTGCGGGCAGTCACGATCCGGGCTCCCCGAGGGTCCGGAGCCGCCGCGCCGCCTCCTCGAGCACGTGGTCCTGCTTGCAGAACGCGAACCGCACCAGCGGGTTCCACGGCTGCGGATGGTCGGTGAACACGCTGACCGGCACCGCGGCCACGCCGATGCGCTCCGGAAGCCTGCGGCAGAAGTCGATGCCGTCGCGTTCACCGATCGCGGTGATGTCGGCGCACAGGTAGTACGTGCCGCCGCCCGAATGGACCTCCAGACCGGACGCGACGAGAGCGTCGTACAGCACGTCCCGCTTGGCCTGGAGACTGTCCCGCAGCTCTTTCACCCACTGCTGCTCGTGGCTCAGCGCATGCGCCACGGCGGGCTGGAACGGTCCGCCGCCGACGAACGACATGTACTGCTTCGCGGTCCGGACGGCGTCGATCAGTTCCGCCGGACCGCACGCCCAGCCGATCTTCCAGCCGGTGACGTTGAACGTCTTGGCGGCGCTCGACACCGAGACGGTCCGTTCGTACATTCCCGGCAGAGTGGCCAGGGCGGTGTGCGTCCGGCCGTCGAACACCAGGTGCTCGTACACCTCGTCGCTGAGAACCAGCAGGTCGTGCTCGCACGCCAGCTCCGCGACGGCGGCGATCTCCTCCGGGGTGAACACGGTGCCGGTCGGATTGTGCGGGGTGTTGATCACCAGCATCCGGGTCTTCGGCGTGATCGCGGCCCGCAGAGCGTCGAGGTCGACGACGAACTTCGTGCCGGAGCGGGCGAGCGGCACACTGCGGCGTACCGCCCCCGCCAGCGCGACAGACGCCGCGTAGGAGTCGTAGTACGGCTCGATCAGCACCACTTCCTCACCCGGTTCGACCAGCCCCAGAATGGCGKCGCTGATGGCCTCGGTGGCGCCGACGGTGACCAGCACCTCCGAGTCGGGGTCGTGGTCGAGCCCGTACCGGGCCAGGCGGTCGGCCGCGACCGCCTGGCGGAGCACGGGCATGCCGGGGCCGGGCGGGTACTGGTTGAGCCCGTCCGCGATGGCTCGGCGCGCGGCGTCGAGCATGGACGCGGGACCGTCGGTGTCGGGGAAACCCTGACCGAGGTTGATGGCGTCGTGGCGCACGGCGAGCGCGGTCATCTCGGCAAAGATGGTGGACGCGAACGGCTGCAAGCGCTGGACGGTGCGGTTGCGCGGCGTTGCGGGCATTACTGCAGCGTAGTCGGTGTGACGGCGAGGGTTGCACACGGCCGCGTCACGTTCTGCAGGGCTGTCTCGTCTTCTCTGTAGACGGCGCGCGAAGGGCGCCCGGTGACGATGGAGGACGCAATGCCCCGCATTCCCGCAGTGGCCCCGGCGGACGCGAGCCCGCTGGTGAAGGTCGCCTACAAATATGCTGCCCACAAGTTCGACGAGGTACCCGAACCGTTCACCGTGCTCGCCCATCACCGCAAGCTGTTCGTCGCGTCGGCCCGGCACGAGCTGGCGGTGCAGAAGGCGTCGACCGTGCTTCCCGCGAACGTGCGGGAGATCGCCGTCTACCGCGTGGCGTGGACGATCGGCTGCTCGTGGTGCGTGGACTTCGGCACGATGCTGCAACGCCTCGACGGCCTGGACGTGGAGCGGCTCCAGCACATCGCCGACTACGCCGACTCGCCCGCGTACAGCGAGGACGAGCGCGCGGCCATCGCATACGCCGACGCGATGACGGCGACGCCCACCACGGTCACCGACGAACAGGTGGCGGACCTCGAGCGCCGGTTCGGCCGGGCCGGTGTCGTCGAACTGTCCTACCAGATCGGCATCGAGAACATGCGCGCCCGGATGTACTCGGCGCTGGGCATCACGGAACAGGGTTTCGGCACCGATTCGTGCCGGGTGCCGTGGGCCGACGATGCGGCGGTCACGAAGAATGGTCCGGCAGCCTGATCCCGCCGAACTTCTCCGGATTGGCGATGTCGTACGCCGCGTAGACGAGTCCGTCCCGGACGGTGAACCCACCCACTCGCGGCGGCGAGCTGCGGTGGGCATCGTCGCCGGTGAGTGCGGCACTGAAGAAGCCCAGCTGGCCGTTGACCAGGACCGGCTGCATGACGGTGAACACCGCCGGCCCGTACCGCTTGATGAGGCCGAGGAAGAAGCGGGCGAACTTGTCCGCGCCGTGGATGACGTTGACGGCGGTGCTCGTGGTGCCGTTGGCGTCGCCGATGACGAGGGCGTCCGGGTGCAGCGCCGCGATCACCGCGTCGAGGTCGCCGGCGGCGAGTGCTTCGAGCAGTCGCTGCACGGC
>NZ_JBFUGT010000130.1:0-17737 GCF_056402775.1 Rhodococcus sp. P3_B8 | reverse complement strand
TTTCCGCACAGCCGGCACCGTGGACGCTTCTTGGTGCTCTTGGCGGGYGCCGCGATCCGCGAGGCAGGTGAATCCTCGGGGATGAGGCCGTGCAGGAACCGCGAACGGCGCCGCGACTTGCGGCCGCCCTCGTTCCGGGACAGTGCCCACGACATCTGCAGGTGCTCCCGGGCGCGGGTCACCCCGACGTACAGCAACCGGCGCTCCTCCTCGACGGCCGCCTCGTCCGGTGCCGAGTTGGAGTCGCCGAGCACGTGCTGGATGGGCAGCGTTCCGTCGGTCAGCCCGACGAGGAACACGGCGTCCCATTCGAGCCCCTTGGCGGCGTGCAGGGACGCGAGTGTCACACCCTGCACGACGGGTGGGTGCCGTGCCTCGGCGCGCAGGCTCAGTTCGCGCAACAGCGCGTCCAGGGTCAACTCCGGGTCCTGGGTCAGCTGCTCCTCGGTGAGCGCGACCAGCGCCGACAGCGACGACCACCGTTCGCGAGCCTGCGCACCCGCCGGTTCCGCGTCGGTCAGCCCCAGCGGAGCGAGGACCGCGCGGACGAGCGTGACCAGGTCGGCGCCGACCGCATCCGGCAGGTCGTCGCGGCCCGCGGCCTGCCGTAGTGCCGCCACGGCCTGACGGACCTCGGTGCGCGTGAAGAAGCCCTCACCGCCCCGGACCTGGTACGGGATGTCGAGTTTCGTCAGCGCCTGCTCGTGCACCTCGGACTGGGCGTTGATCCGGTACAGGACCGCGATCTCCGCGGCCGGAGTGCCGGACGCGATGAGCCGCTTGATCGTGCGCGCCACCCCGGCGGCCTCGGCCGGCTCGTCGTCGAACTCGACGAAACTCGGCTCCGGTCCGGAGTCGCGTTGGCCGATCAGCTGCAGACGGGTGCCCGCGATCCTGCCCCGCGCCGCTCCGATCACCCGGTTCGCCATCGACACGACCTCGGGGGTCGAACGGTAGTCGCGCTCGAGGCGCACGACGGTGGCCTCGGGGAACCGGCGCGAGAAGTCGAGCAGGTAATTGGGTGTGGCGCCGGTGAACGAGTAGATGGTCTGGTTGGCGTCACCGACGACGGTGAGGTCGTCCCGCTCCCCGAGCCAGGCGTCGAGGACACGCTGCTGTAGCGGGGTGACGTCCTGGTACTCGTCCACGACGAAGCACCGGTATCGGTCGCGGAACTCCTCGGCGACAGCCGAATGCTCCTCGAGCGCTGCCGCCGTGTGGAGCAGGAGATCGTCGAAGTCGAGGAGCATCCCGTCCTGGCCGCGGGCCTTGAGCTGCTCGTAGCCGTGATAGACCTCGGCGACCTTCGCGGCGTCGACCGGCGCCTCCCGGCGTAACTTGGCCACCGCACGCGGGTAGTCCTCCGGCGCGATCAGCGAGGCCTTGGCCCACTCGATCTCGCTCGCCAGGTCGCGGACGCTCTCCGTGCTGGTGGACAACCCGACCCGTCCGGCGGCGGACGACACGACCGCGAACTTGCGGTCCAGCAGCCGCCACTCCGTGTCGCCGATCACCTGCGGCCAGAAGTACCTGAGCTGCCGGAGTGCGGCGGCGTGGAACGTGCGCGCCTGGACCTGCGCTCCCCCGTCGCCGATCCCCAGGCTGCGCAGCCGGCCGCGCATCTCGCCTGCCGCGCGAGCGGTGAACGTGACCGCCAGCACCTGTCCCGCGGCGACGTGCCCACTGGCCACGAGGTGCGCGATACGCCGGGTGATGGTCCGGGTCTTCCCTGTTCCGGCCCCCGCCAGCACACACACCGGGCCCCGGGGAGCGAGTACCGCTGCGGACTGTTCGGGATCGAGACCGGTACTCGTCACCTCTGCTGCGCCGGCTGCTGACATGGCGTCCATCATGACAGGGGCAACCGACACGGCGCGAAGCGGACGAACACCGCAGTGGGAACACACGACGGAGTCGTGGTGTTATATCCGCCGTGACTGCTACCGACACCCCGGCCCTGACCATCTACTCCACCACCTGGTGCGGCTACTGCCGGCGCCTGAAGACGCAGCTGGACGAATCCGGCATCGGCTACATGGAGATCGACATCGAGGACGACCCGGCGTCGGCGGAGTTCGTCGGCAGCGTCAACGGCGGCAACCACGTCGTCCCCACCGTCAAGTTCGCCGACGGCAGCACCGCGACCAACCCGTCGTTGGCGCAGGTCAAGAAGCTCCTCGGCGTCTAGGACTCCGTCGCTGCTCCCGCCCAGGACTCGATGATTCCGCGAGCGATGGAAATCGAGCCCGGGAGCAGCAGCGGGGCGTCGGTGTCCGACGCCCAGTCGCCGAGTTCGAGTGCCGTGCGCACCTCGTCCCGAGTGAACCACCGGGCCTCGGCGATCTCGCCGTCCGCGAACGTCAGCGGGGCGTCGGGATCGCCGACGGCCGCGAACCCGATCATCACCGAACGGGGAAACGGCCACGGCTGGCTGCCCAGGTAACGCACGTCACGGACGTCGACACCCACTTCTTCCTTTATCTCCCGGACCACGCACGTCTCGAGCGACTCACCGGCCTCGACGAATCCGGCCAGGATCGAGAACCGCCGCGCCGGCCACGTGGGCTGCCGGGCCAGCAGGACGCGGTCTCCGCCGTCGTGCACGAGGCAGATGACCGCCGGATCGGTGCGGGGAAATTCTTCGTGCCCGGTGCTCGTCGAGATCCGCGACCACCCCGACATCGTCGGCTCGGACGGCGCGCCGTCGAGCGCGCTGAAGCCTGCGCTGTCGTGCCAGTTGAGCATCGCGAGGGCCCCGGTGAGTACGCCGGCGTCCGCGTCGTCCAGCGTCCCGCCCAGCATCCGGAGATCCGCCAGTTCGCCGGTCAGCGCCTGCACCCGCACCGCCCACACGTGCCGGTCCTTGCGGATGCCGAGGAAGACCGCCCCGCGTTGCGGTTCGGGGCCGAGTTCGGTGGCCTCCGCGAAGACGAGGCCGTCGTCCCCCACCCGCACCTGTCCGCGGTGATTGACGCGCAGCAGCAGTGCATCCCGCCAGCCCGCTCGCAGCGCGTCCGTGTCCGAACGCAATTCCTCGGCCCGCCCGACGGCGGAGCGGGACAGGAGCGGGGTGTCGTTCAGCCGGAATTCAGTCACGCCGTCGACACTACTGCCGGTCAGTTGGCGACCCGACGGATGTACAGCAGTCGGTCGTTCTCCTCGATCGAATCGACCTCGGGTGAGCCGACCCGGATCAGCCGCCCGTCCCGCACCACGCCGAGCACGATGTCCGCGAGGTGACGCGGGGAGCCGCCGATCTCGTCCCGCTCCACGGGGCGCTCCGCGATCGCGAAACCGGCCTCCGGAGTCAGGAGGTCCTCCATCATCTCGACGACGCTCGGCGTCTTCGTGGCGATGCCGAGGAGCCKGCCCGCGGTCTCGGAGGACACGACGACCGAATCGGCGCCGGACTGCCGGAGCAGATGCGTGTTCTCGGATTCGCGGATCGCCGCGACGATCTTCGCCTTCGGTGCGATCTCGCGCGCCGTCAGCGTCACCAGCACCGCGGTGTCGTCACGGTTGGCCGCGACGATGATCGCCGACGCGTTCTGCGCGCCCGCCAACCGCAGCACGTCCGATTTGGTGGCGGACCCGTGGACCGTGACCAGCCCCTTGCTGGCCGCCGAGTCGAGCACCGCGTGATCGGTGTCGACCACCACGATCTCCGACGGCGGAACGTCGTCGCCGAGCATCGCGTCGATCGCGGTGCGTCCCTTGGTTCCGTAGCCGATCACCACGGTGTGATTGCGCACGTGCTGCCTCCAACGCTGGATTTTGAACGCCTGCCGGGAGCTCTGCGTGAGCGCGGAGAGAGTCGTACCGACGAGGACGATGAGGAAGAAGATTCGAAGAGGCGTGATCAGGAGAACGTTGACGAGCCTCGCGGACGGGGTGAACGGCGTGATGTCGCCGTAGCCCGTCGTGGACAACGACACCGTCGCGTAGTAGATGCAGTCGAGCAGCGACAATTCGTTGTCCTGCGCGTCGCGGTAGCCCGCCCGGTCGATGTAGACGATGAGAACCGCCAACATCAACGCCGCCAGGGCGATACCCACGCGGCGGTAGATCGCCCGCGCCGGACTGGTCTGCAGCTCCGGAATCCGGAGCACCCCCACCAACGCGAAGTCAGGCCGGTCGGTCAGGGTGTCCGACCTGGTCAATCTCTCACGCAGCCTACCGGCCATATGTTCGTCCCCACGTTGCACTGAACTCCGACATCGGCTGGCAGCCTAACCCCGATTGCCCCGTCGGTGACACGTCGGAGCCTCGTTGTCGCGAACCGAGTGGTTCGGGCAAGCTGACGTCATGCAACGAGAGAGCCACACACCACGACCGAGCCAGAAGCCCGCACTCCGCCTTGCTGCGCTGCTGCTCGGCGCYGGCACGATGCACTTCGTCGCCCCCAAGTTCTTCGACTCCACGATCCCCACCCAACTTCCGGGCGAGGCCCGCACCTACACGTACGTGTCGGGGGTCGCCGAGCTCGCCATCGGCACCGCGCTCGCCGTGCCGCGAACCCGCAGGCTCGGTGGCGGCCTCGCTGCTCTCCTGTTCGTCGCCGTCTTCCCCGCCAACGTCAACATGGCAGTGGACTGGCTGAAGAGCTCCAAGACGACGGATGCGCAGAAAGCCGGTGTGCTGCTGCGTCTTCCGCTGCAGATCCCGTTGGTCACCGAGTCGCTGAAGGCTCGACGTCAGGCCTGATCTCTTCGTCGGGAGAACCGGCGGAACGGAGCAGACGGGCAAGCGCGTCGGCGTCGGGCAGGTGGTCCGGCGCGATCGTCCGCCCTGTCCGCACGTAGTGGAACGCGGCGCGAACCCGCTCGATCGGAACGTCCATCAGTTCGGCCCACGCCAGCCGGTACGCGGCCAGCTGCATCACGACGGCCTTCTCGTTGGCCGCGCTCGGCTCGGCGCCGGTCTTCCAGTCGATCACCGTCCACCCGCCGTCGGGGTCGGTGAACACCGCGTCGATCCGGCCGCGCAGCACCGTGCCCGCCACCGAAGTCTCGAACGGCACCTCGACCTCGGTCGGGTTGCGGTCCGCCCAGGACGAGCGCAGAAACGCATCCTGCAGGGTCGCGAGGTCGGTGTCGGGGCCCGCATCCGTGTCGGCGGCACCGGGCAGCTCGTCGAGGTCGAGCAGCCGGGTGGCCCCGAAGCGGCGCTCCACCCAGGCGTGAAACGCGGTACCGCGGCGCGCGAGCGGATTCGGCGGGAACGGCAGCGGACGCCGCAGCCGGGCGGCCAGGGCGTCCGGGTCGGCTTCCAACTCGACGAGCTGGCTCACCGACAACTGACCGGGCAACACCACCTCGGTGCGCGCGTTCGCCCGCGCCTCCCGCTCCGCGAGAAGCGCGTCGACGTCGGCTGCCCAGTTCTCGGGATCGTCGTCCTCGCCTGCCGGTGCCGGCTCGCCGGCACTCGTCAGCGCCGCGACGACCAGCGCCGCGCCCCGCTCGACCRACTCCCGGCGGAGCCCGAGCGGATCCCGCGGCCACACAGCCGACTTGGGGGTACTCGTCAGCGGATTCTGCTCGTCGGGTTCGGGTGCGGGCGCCCAGATGTCGACGATCCCGATTCCCTCGTGCTCCTCGTCGGTCACCGTGTCGCGCAGTTCGGTGAGGAACTCCGACGGACCCTTGAGCTCGGTTCCGGATTCTGCCCAGTGGTGACCCGACGCGAACAGCACCCGTTCGGTGCGGGTGAGTGCGACGTAGAACAGCCGGCGGTCCTCGTCGAGTTTGCGCGACGCCAGCGCCGCCTTGTGCGCCTTCACGGCCTCCTCGAGGTCTTTCCGGTCGTACAGGTTCTCGAGCTCGAGAACGGGCACGCCGTCGGCCGACTCCCCCGGCCGCGCACGGTCTCCGCGCAACGACGGCGGCAGTTCACCGACGGCACCGAGCCAGGACCCGGACGCCGTCCGCGACGGAAAGACGCTCGCCGTGAGGTGCGGTACCGCCACCACTTCCCACTCCAGCCCCTTCGCGGAGTGCACCGTCAGCACCTGGACGCGGTGCGGGTCCACCTCGACTTCGCCCGGCGCCAAACCTTTTTCGACCGATTCGGCGGCCGACAGGAACGCGAGCAGTCCGGTGACGGTGGCCGACGTGCGGCTCGCGTACCCGGCGACGACGTCGGCGAAGGCGTCGAGATGTTCACGGCCGGCACTGCCCCGCGCCGACCGACGCGTCCGGGCCTGCGCCTCGATGCCGATACCCAGAGCCCGTTCCACCTCGGCCACCAGCTCGGTGAGTGGCTGCCCGATCCGCTCACGCAGAGACGCCAACTCCGCCGCGACGGCGGTGATCCGGGCGAAGCCGACCTGCGAATAGCGTTCGGCGGGGCCGGGATCCGCGAGGGCGTCCGCCAGCCCGGCCTGCTCCGCGTGTTCACCGGGCAACGCCTGGCCGACGGCGTCGGCCAGAGCGGACGAATCGGTGACGGCGCCGGTGGTGCCGTAGCCGGTTCCGATGGCCAGTTCGGATGCTCGCCGCGACAGCGCCGTCAGGTCGGCGGCCCCGATCTGCCATCTCGCCCCGGTCAGCATCCGCACGGCGGCACTGCCCGCCATCGGGTCGGCGACCACCCGGAGCATCGCGATCACGTCGGCCACCTCGGGGGTGTGGAGCAGTCCGCCGAGCCCGACCACTTCGACCGGCAGCCCCCGGGAACGCAGGACCTCCGCGATCGGTGCGGCGTCCGCGTTGCGGCGGATCAGCACCGCGGCGGTCGGCGGATCCTCGCCCCGGCTCGTGGCGTCCGCGTACTGTTCGGCGATGCGGTCGGCCACCCATTCGCGCTCCTGCACGACGTCACCGGTGAGGGCCAGCCGCACATCACCCGGGACGGCCTGTGGTCGTGCCCGCAGCGTGCTGACCGACACGCCCCGCTCGCGCAGGGACGCCGAAGCCATGTTGGCCAGCGCCAGGGCCTCCGGCGGGTTACGCCAGCTCGTGAGCAGTTCCAGGGTCGGCGCCGGATCTCCGTTCGCCAGCGGGAAATCCGTCGCGAAGCGGGGCAGGTTGGCCGCCGAGGCACCACGCCAGCCGTAGATGGACTGCATGGGGTCGCCCACCGCGGTGAGCGCGAGTTCGCCGTCGAGGCCACCGCCGAACAGGGACGACAGCAGCACCCGCTGCGAGTGTCCCGTGTCCTGGTACTCGTCGAGCAGCACCACCCGGAAGCGGGTGCGCTCGGCGAGTCCCACCTCGGGATGGTCCGCGGCGACCCGTGCCGCCAGCGACATCTGGCTGCCGAAGTCGAGCGCACCTTCCCGGCGCAGAGTGTCCGCGAGACGGTGCACCAGTGGAAGGAGTTCCACCCGCCGGTGCTGGGTGTCGAGGATGTCGAGCAGTTCCTTTCCGGGGCCGCCGCGCTGCCGCGGTCCGGCGGGCAGGGTGTGGACGAGCTTGTCGAGCTCGGTGTGGGCCTCCCGCAGATCGTCCGGTTCGACGAGATGCTCGGCCAGTTGCCCGGACAGCGCGAGCACGGCTTCGGTGACGGACGCCGGATTCCGGTCGGTGTCGAGGTCGCCGTCCCACGAGCTGACCACCCGGTGCGCCAGCTGCCACAGTTCCGTCTCCGACAGGAGCGTCGCCGAGGGTTCGATGGGCAGCAGGAGCCCGTGCTCGGACAGCAGTCGCCCGGCGTAGGAGTGGTAGGTGCTGACTTCCGGTTCGCCCGCGAGGATCCGCGACCGCAGGTCGCCGCCCGGGTCGACCCTGCGGAGCAGGTCCGAACCTGCAAGCCGGGCAAGGCGTTTCCTGATCCGGGCGGTCAGCTGCTGCGCCGCCTTGCGGGTGAACGTCAGTCCCAGCACCGCCTCGGGGTCAACGACACCGTTGGCCACCAGCCACACGACGCGGGCCGCCATCGTCTCGGTTTTGCCCGCGCCTGCCCCCGCGACGACGAGAGTCGGGCCGAGGGGGGCCGCGATGACGGCAGCCTGCTCCGGGGTCGGTGGATGCTGCCCCAGGCCGACGGCGAGTTCCACCGGGTCGATATGGATCGTCATTCCGACGTCACCTGCCGTCCCTCGTCGTGCGCGGGGCAACTCGTGCGCACCGGGCAGTGCCGGCAACCGTCGTTGACGCGGGCGAGGAACTCCGGCCCCTTGGTGGCCGCCGCTGCCGCGTGGATGACCGCGAGCCACACCTCGAGGTCCTCGTCCTCCAGCGGTGCCTGCACCCGCTGGGTCGCGCCTTCCTTCTTGTGCGGTTTGGCGACGAAGACCAGCCGCGCCCCACCGGGTTTCGACGCCGGCTCCCCGTCGATCGCGCCGACCGCCGCCGCCACCTGGTACGCCGCCAGCTGGGCGTGCTGCTGGGCGTCGTCCTTGGTGACGGGTGAGCGGGCGGTCTTCACGTCGACGATGACGGGCCTGCCCTCGGCATCACGCTCGAGCCGATCGATCCGCCCCCGCAGCCGGATCGTCGGGGAACCCTCTTCCCGCGGTTCCAGGACGCCGTCGACTGCCACCTCGACACCGACCTCGGTGAGTTCGGACCGGGTGTTACCGAGCCAGGCGGTGAACGTGGCGAGCATGTCCCGGGTGCGGTCGAGTTCGCGCCTCGAGTACCACTGTGACCCCAGATCGATCGACTCCCAGGCATTCTCGAGCGCGCGTGCCACCTGATCGGGCGGGATCCGCCCGGCGAGCGCCTGCACCAGCGTGTGCACGAGCGTTCCGGCGATGGCGTGAGTGTTGTCGCCGTCCGTCCCGCCGTGGCGTTCGAGCAGCCACCGCAGCGGGCACGTGTTGAGCAGGTCGATGGTGGACGGCGACAACGACACCGGGCCGTCCTCCTCGTTCCACAACGCCACGCCGGTGCTCGGCGCGGCGGTGCCGTACCACTGGTCCGGGTGTGCACCGCGCACTCCGGCGTCGGCGAGCCGGGCGAGTTGGCGCGCCGCGCGTTCCTGCCGGGCGGGGTCGGATTCCGCGACGTCCGGATCGCAGACCACGCTGCGCAATTCGGCGACCAGGGCGGGGAGAGCGAGGACCCGGGTCGCGGGATCCTCCGCCTGCACGACCGCCTCCTCGACGTCCGAATCCTGGTCTCCGGCGAGCAGTTCGTCGACGAAACGGGAGTGGACGAGGTCGGCGTCGCCGCTGGCCGAGTCGACCGCGGTGACGAGCAGACTCCGCCGCGCCCGGCCGCACGCCACCAGGAACAGCCTGCGTTCCTCGGCCAGGAGCGGTGCGGTGCGCGACATCCGGTCGGCGGCCGTCTCGCTGCCGTCGGACACTCCGGCGGTCAGATCGATCAGCGCCTCGGTGCCGAGCAGGCTTCCGCGGGCCCGCAGACTGGGCCACAGCCCTTCCTGCACACCGGCGACCGCGACGACGTCCCATTCGCGGCCGGCAGCCGAGTGGGCGCTGAGCACCGAGACGGCGTCGACCGGGACTGCGGAGACGTTCCGTGTGGTGGGAATGGCCTGCCCGGTGAGGTAGTCGACGAACCCGGCGAGCTGTGCGCGCGGGAGGCGGTCGACGTAACTCGCCGCGGCGTCGAACAGGGCGACCACGGCGTCGAGGTCGCGGTCGGCTTGGGCACCGATCGGACCCCCGCGGGCGGAGRCCGCCGACCAGCGGCGTTCGAGTCCGGTGGCCTGCCATGCCGCCCACAGCACGTCCTCGATGCCGCGCCCGCGGTCCAGGGGAACCTTCGCCTTGCGCAGAACGGACAGCACCCGGTTCAGGGATGCCGCTTCGACGTCGGTCAGCTTGGCCGTGACCCTGCGGGTGCGGTCGGTCTCGCCCACCAGCACGAGACGGAGGAGCTCCGCCGAGTCGCGGTCGCCGCCGGACGCCAGCTCGGCGCGCCGCAGACCACGGCGAAGACGCCGGAGCGCCACGGGTTCTGCGCCGCCGACCGGGCCGGCGAGCAGGGCGAGCGCGTCCTCGCCCGTGAATTCCTGACCCGACAGGGCCCGCAGCACCAGCATCAGTCCCGACACCCCGTGCTGACGGGCCAGCGGCAGCTCGGACGCTGCGGTGGTGACGGGCACACCCGCACCCAGCAGGGCGCGGCGCAGCGGCGCCAGGGCGCGCGGAACCGAGCGGACGATCACCGCCATCTCCGACCACGGCACCCCGTCGAGGAGGTGGGCGCGACGCAGGGTGTCGGCGATGAGCGCGGCCTCTTTCGCCGCCGTGCTCAGCACCCGGACCGACGTCCGGCCACCGTCCTGCGCGGGGCTCCAGATCCGATGCGGCAGGTGTCCTGGTAGCCGGGACGTGATCCGGGCCGCCGTGGTCGCGACCTCCGCCGAACTGCGAAAGTTGACCGGCAGCAACACCTGCCGGGGATCGCCCTTGTCGGCCAGCTCGGCGAGGAATGTCGGGTCGGCTCCGCGAAAGCCGTAGATCGACTGGTCCGGGTCGCCGGCGACGACCGTGGTGCGGGTACCGGTGCCGAGGAGCCGGACGAGTTCCGCGGCCTGCGGATCGAGGTGCTGGGCGTCGTCGACGAGCAGGTGCCGCACCCGGGCCCGCTCGGTGCGCAGCAGGTCGGGGTCGGTGGCGAACGCGGTGAGGGCCGCGCCGATGAGTTCGGCGGCGTCGAGTGCGGGCGCCGTGGCCTCGGGGGCCTCGACACCGACGGCTCCGCGCAGCAGCATGCCGTGCTCGTACCGGGCGGCGAACATCCCCGCCGCCACCCACTCGGGACGGGAGTGCCGCTGGCCCAGCTTGATCAGGTCTTCCGGGCCGAGACCGCGCTCGCTCGAGCGCAGCATGAGGTCGCGTAGTTCGACGGCGAAGCCGCCCAGCGCCAGTGCGGGACGCAGACGTTCGGGCCACATCTCGCCGCCGTCCGCGATGTCGCCGTGCAGCATCTCGCGCAGCACCGCGTCCTGTTCGGCGCCGGTGATGAGCCGCGGGGGTGGATTTCCGTGGGCGGCGGCCTGCAGTCTCAGCACCGCGAAGGCGTAGGAGTGGACGGTGCGGACGAGCGGTTCGCGCGTGGCGCGGGGGCCGTGATGTTCGTCGTGGCCGATGAGGGCGGCGGTGACCTCTTCGCGCACCCGCCCCGCCGCTCGCTTCGACTGCGTCAGGACGAGCACCGACTCCGGGTCCTCGCCGCCGGCGATCCGGTCCACCGCGACGTCGACGAGAAGCGAGGTCTTGCCCGTTCCCGGGCCGCCGAGCACCTGCCAGGGATTCCAGCCCAGGCCGAGGGGCGTTGCGGTGAGGACCCGCTGCGTGGCGTCGTCCCACACCCGGGCCTCGCGGACCGGGTTCTGGCGGTGCACGAGCCGGGCACGGGGAACCGACGTCCTGGTGCGCACCGCCGATTCCGTCATGGATGGCATTCCACCAGAACGGTCCGACATCCCGTGCGGCGACCCGATCCGGCATCATGGGTCACGTGTCAGCACTGAATACGTACCTGTTCGGCGCCGAGGACGGCACGGAGATCCTCGCCCTGCACGGACTCACCGGTCACGGCAGACGGTGGGAGGCGCTGGCCACCGACCACCTGCCGGACGCCCGCTGGATCTCCCCCGACCTGCTCGGCCACGGCCGCTCCACGTGGTCGCCGCCGTGGAATCTCGAGGCCCACGTCAGGAGTCTCGTCGACACGCTCGACGCACACGCCCGGGGACCCGTGCTGGTCGTGGGCCACTCGTTCGGGTGTGCCCTGGCACTGCACCTGTCGCGGGCCGTCCCCGACCGCGTCCGGGGACTCGTGCTGCTCGATCCCGCGATCGGGCTCGATGCCGARCTGATGCAATCGGTGGCGGATCTCACCATCTCCTCCCCCGACTACACCGACGTCGCGGAGGCCCGGTCCGAGAAGGTGCACGGCTCGTGGGGTGAAGTGGCCCGCGACGTCCTCGAGAACGAGATCGCCGAACACCTGGTGCCGCTGGCGAACGGCCGGGTCAACTGGCGGCTGTCCACCCCCGCCGTCGTGACGGCGTGGGGTGAGCTCGCACGCGAGGCCGTCCTGCCACCCGCGCACCTGCCGACCGTCCTCGTGCAGGCGTCGAAGGTGCAGCCGCCGTACGTCACACCCGAGTTCCGCAAGGCTCTCACCGACCATCTGGGCGACAACCTCACCGCCGTCGACCTCGACTGCGATCACATGGTGCCGCAGGSCCGGCCCGACGAGGTCGCCGGGCTCGTCCGCACGCTCCTCTGATGGTCGTGTGATGGTCGCGACGACGGAGGAACAGGTCGAGGCGGTCCGCGCGCTGGTCGCGTCGATTCCACCCGGCCGGGTGGCCACGTACGGCGACATCGCCTCGGCGGCAGGGCTGTCCAGTGCGCGGACGGTCGGCTGGATCATGCGCACCGACTCCGCCGACCTCCCCTGGCACCGGGTGCTGGGCGCGTCGGGACGACCGGCGCCGCACCTCGCGCACCGGCAGATCGCGAAGCTCGAACTCGAGGGTGTTCCCATCCGGGACGGCCGCGTGGATCTCGCGGCGGCCCGGCACCGGTTCGATCGGTCCGGCTGACGTCCCGCCCGCCTCAGCAGGTGCTCGGCGCGGGATCACCGCGGAACCGGGCGTCCATCCAGTCCAGCCCCTGCGGCAGTCCCAGCGCCGCCGCCGACAGGTGGTCGGGGGTCGGAGTGAGCAGCGTCTGCACCGGTGTGCCCGCGTCGCAGTACCGCCGCAGGGTGGTGTCGATCGAATCGACCGGGATCAGTGCGTCCGTCGGGCTGTGCCATTCGAAGATCGGCGTGGTGGGCACGCCCGCATACAGCTCCAGACTGTTCTCCTCCATCACCTTCCACGCTTCCGGATCGTCCATGAAGTTCTTGTTGTCGGTCATCTGTGACGCGCTGCGCCCGAGTCCGAACAGCATGATCTCGTTGGTGCATCCGTTGCCGATCATCTGCTTCATCCAGCGGCCCTGATCGTTGAGCTGGCCGCTGACGTCGATGCGGTCCGGGTATTCGCGTTCCAGGCCCAGTGCGGCGGCCATCGCGAGACCGAACGCGGGGTGCGGGTTGGTGCCGAGTGCCTCCGCCATCTTCACCAGGTTCATCGGGGTTCCGCCCTCGGCGGCGCCGACGATGTTCAGTTCGGGGGCGTAGCTCGGCGCCAGCGCCGCCGCCCAGGCCGTGGCCATGCCGCCGCCGGAGTATCCGCCCAGTCCGACCTTGCTGTTCTGCACCTGCAGTTCCGGGACCCGTTGCACGGCGCGGATGCCGTCGAGGGTGATCTGGCCACCGAGCTTCGCTGCGCCGTACGCCATCCTCGGTCCGAGATGGTCGGGCAGCGCCACTGCCCACCCGCGCGCGAGTGCGATGTTGAGTCCCGCAGCCTCGCGGATCTGGTGCAGGGGGTCGGTGGTGTAGAGCTCGGTGACGATCTTGCACTTGTTGCCCAGCGAATTGATGATGTGCTGGTACGACACCAGCGGTCCGTCCGGGACGTGGTTCGGGGGCAGCACGTACGTGGTGTTCGCCGCGATCGGCTTGCCCTCGGAGTCGGTGGTCCGGAACAGCAGCTCCCACATCGCGCTGCCGGGGAAGTAGTACGACGGCGGCAGCTGCCGGATCTTCAGGACCTCGCCCGGTGCATGGTCGGCGACGTCCGCGGGCTGGAGGTAGAAGGGGTCGGGGTCGGCGACGGGGAAGATCGCGTCGGCAGCGGGTGCGGACAGCAAGGGGGGCAACGGCAACGGTGGTTGCGCCGAGGAGGTGCCTGCGCCCACGAGGGCGGCAGTCAGCGCGAGGACCGAGCCGAGTACAGCGGCGCCGAAGGATCTGCGGAACAACGAGCCCATGACATACCCCAATTCAGCGAGCGGTCGACGGCATCACTATGCCAGAGCGTCGATAAAGATCAGCCCCTTTCCCGGTACCGAACTGGTCTCTGACCGATACTTCGATTCACAGGTACTTTCACGCCGGACACCCGCGCGTCACACGACGAGCGTCGGCGCCGCGGACATCGACGCGTCGCCGGACACGACCAGGGTGGCAAGGATATTCACGGCTGCGGTCAGCTCGGACACCGGCCGCGTGAAGGGCAACCGCTGGTGGTCGTCGAACAGATGGCCGGTACCGAACCGGGGCCCGGGAGCCAGGAGCAAGCCCCTCGACCGGGCCGCGGCGACGAGTTCCGTCGAACTCGTTCCGGCCGGGAGCACGCACCACAGGGACAGCCCCCCGGCGGGCAGCACGTAGTTCCACCCGGGCAACCGATCGTCGACAGCCGCCGCGAGCGCGTCCCGCTGCACCCGGAGGTCCCGGCGCCGCTGCGCGACCAGACGGTCGTGCCGGGTGAACAAGCGCACGGCCGCAAGCTGATCCAGCACCGAGACCGACAATTGCCTGCGTGCCATGATCTTGGCCATCTGTGCGGTGCGGGCGGCCTCGGCACGCACCCAGCCGATGCGGATACCTCCCCACACGGTTTTGCTGAGGCTGCCGATCGCCACAGCCGCCGATTCCGGGACCGGGACGCCGAACGGCTCGTGGTCGTCCGAACCGTCCAGCACGAGTTCCGCCGCCACCTCGTCCACGACAGTCACCACGCCGTGGCGCGCCAGGGTCGCGGCCAGTCGCCGCCTGCCCTCGGGGGTCGCCCTGGCTCCCGAGGGATTGGAGAAGTCCGGCATCAGGTACGCCACCGTCGGGGCGCTCTGCCGCGCGGCCCGGTCGACCTCGGCGACGAACGCGTCCGGGTCGGTCGCATCGATCGCCACCGGAACGGGTCTGCCGCCGGCCGCCTGCACGGACTCGACCGCCCCGGGATAGGTCGGGTGTTCGACCAGGACGCGGTCGCCCGCCTCGACCAGAGCCTCGAACACCACTTCGGTGGCATCACCTGCGCCACCCGTGACGAGGATCTGGTCCGGGGTTGTCGGGCGGCCCCTGCGGGTGTAGTGGCCTGCTATCGCCGCCCGGAGCGTCGTCAGTCCGCCGGGGTGGTATCCGTGCTGGGGCATGAAACGGGGCAACTCGTCGACGGCGTCCAGGTAGGCCTCCCTGAGTTCGGGGGCCGCCGCCGGCGCGGCATTGACGAGGTCGATGACACCGTCCACCGGCGCGCCCACCATGCTTCCCCACGCCGGCGGTCCCGACGGCATCGCCACGAAGGTTCCCGATCCGTGTCGCGCCGACGCCCAACCGGACTCGCGGAGTTCGCGATACGCGGCACTGACGGTCACCCGGCTGAGCCGGAGCTCCTCCGCGAGGGCCCGTTCGGCGGGCAGCCGGACTCCCACGGCCATCGACCCGTCCGCCACTCTCTCGCGGAGGGCGTCGGCGAGCCCGCGGTACAGCGGTTGCCCGCCGGTGGGCGCCGCACCGAGCAGCACCGCCAACTCGGTTGCCGAGACGCTTCGGACTGGTTCGACACTCATACAGGCCACTTTCCCACAGAGGACTGGAATTCGCGGTCCACTTTGCCCCGACAATCGATACATGCTGGTAATTGGAATCCTCTTGGCCCTCAGCCTGGCGTCGGTGGCCTGGCTCTGCGTCAGCACGGCGCGCGGCGGACGGTCCGGGCTCGCCGGACCTCCGCGCAGCCACCTGCACAGCGACTGAGGATGTGCGGCAGCATGAGGGAATGAACTCTGCCGCACCCGTTCACGCGATCGTCCTCGCCGGTGGACGAGCCACTCGGATGGGCGGCGTCGACAAGCCGGCCGTGGTGGTCGGCGGACGCCGGATGCTCGACACCGCCCTCGACGCCGTCGACGACTGTGAGCGCATCGTCGTCGTGGGACCTCGGCGCGCCGACCTCGATTCGACGGTGCTCCAGACGCAGGAGACGCCGCCGGGCGCCGGGCCGGTCGCGGGGGTGGCCGCCGGACTCGCCGYGCTCGACGCCGAACCGGACGACCGGGTGATTCTGCTCGCGTCGGATCTGCCGTTCGCGGAGCCCACGATGGTGGAGGCCCTCGCCGCCGCCGTGCAGGACACCGACACCGTGTTCGCGGTCGACGAGTCGGGCCGCCTGCAGTTCCTGTTGTCCGCGTGGCGTGTCGGTGCGTTGACCGACCGTGTGCGCGCGCTCGGGTCGGCGGTCAATCAGCCGATGAAGGCGCTCGTTCCGGACGCGTTCGCGACGGTTCTGTTCCGCGGCGTCACCGATTGCGACACACCGGACGACGTCGAGCGGGCCCGGAGCAGGGCCGCGGCGGCGCCGGTCACGATCGCCGAGGCCCGGGAGGCGATCCTGACGGTCGTCCCCCCGCTCCCACCGCGGTCCGCGGCGCTCGGCACGGCGCTCGGCGCCACCCTCGCCGAGCCGCTGCTCGCCGCCGAAGCTCTGCCGCGCATCGCCGTCTCCGCCATGGACGGATACGCCGTCGCGGGCGACGGTCCGTGGGTGCTGCGCGACGACATCCGGTACGCGGGGAGCTCCGAGGAACTCGAGCTGGCGGACGGCGAGGCGGCCCGGATCGCGACGGGTGCGCACCTCCCCAGCGGCGCCACCGCCGTCGTGCGGGACGAATTCGCCGTGGCGACAGACACCTCCGTGGGGCCGCGACTGTCCCGCCGGGAGGACGCCCCCGTGCGCGACGACGCGCGGCGGCGTGGCGAGGACTGGCACGAGGGGTACCGGCTCGCGGCGGAGGGCACGGCCGTCACGCCCGCCCTCGTCTCCGCCGCCGCGAGCGCGGAGGTGACCACCGCGGGGGTCCGCGGACCCGTCCGCGCGCACGTGGTGGTGACAGGAGACGAGATCCGGCGGGACGGTCCGCTGCGACACGGGCAGACGCGGGACGCTCTGGGACCCGTTCTCCCCCAGTTCCTCTCGTGGTGCGGCATCCGGACGGTCGCGGACGCCCACCTGCGGGACACGTCCGACAGCTTCGACGAACTGTTCCGGGAAGTCCGCCAGCCCGATCTGATCGTGATCGTCGGGGCCACCGGCGGCGGCGCGGCCGACCAGTTGCGTGCGGCGCTCGACCGGGCGGAGGCCCGGGTCGTGGTGGGGCGGGTGCGGTGCCGCCCGGGCGGTTCGCAGGTGACCGCGCTGCTGCCCGACGGGCGGGTGGTACTCGGGCTGCCCGGGAATCCGTACGCCGCGGTCGTGACGCTCCTGACCACGGTTCCGTCCATCGCGGCCGCACTCACGGGCCGCACCCCGGCACCGCGTCAGCTGGCGCGTATCGCGAATGCGTCCGAGGCCAGTGGCGACGCCACCCGGATCCTGCCCGCGGTCCCGCAACCGGACGGCACGTGGCGCGTCGACCCCGGAATCCGCACCGCGCATCTCGCGGGCCTGATCGACCGCGAAGCACTGGCGCTGGTACCGGCGGGCGCGGCCGACGGTGATCTGGCCGAACTGGTGCCGCTACCGCGCTGACGGGTCAGCGCTGGAACGACAGGGTGTGCAGCGCGGCCGGAATTTCGCTGCGGTAGCGCTCCGCCACGAGGTCGACGAGGGCCGGATCGACACCGAGCGGCTCGGCCACTCCGTCCGCACCGGCATCGGCGAGGCGCGCGTGGAACAGTCCGTGGGCCAGGAGATACGACGCGACGAACACGCGCTTCTCGCCGCTCGCACGCAATCCGGCCACCACGTCGGGGACGCGCGGCTGCGCTGTCGCCACGTAGCCGATCCGGACCCGCGACGCGACGAGCTCCGACAGCAACGCCGCGGCGCGCCGGACGTCGCGCAGGGCCCGCGGGTCGGACGAGCCGGCCGCGGCGAGCACGACCGCGTCGCCGGGCCGCCAGCCCGCGTCGACGAGGCGCCGCAGCAGGACCTCCGCGAGAACGGGGTCCGGTCCCAGCGCCCGGGTCACGGC
>NZ_JBFUGT010000129.1:0-17758 GCF_056402775.1 Rhodococcus sp. P3_B8 | reverse complement strand
CGTCGGTGACGGCCCGCTCGACGAAGCGGTTGCCGCCCATGCCCTCGAAACGCGAGAAGTCGATGGGCTCACCGACGCGGATGGTGACCTTCGCGGGACGCCACACCCGGGAGCCGATCGGGTTGACCTTCTCCGTACCGATCATCGCGACCGGGATGACCTTCACACCGGACTCCAGAGCCATGCGAGCCAGGCCCGTCTTGCCCTTGTAGAGGCGGCCGTCGGGCGACCGGGTGCCCTCCGGGTAGATCCCGAGCAGCTTGCCCTGCGAGAGGACGCGCAACCCGGCGTTCAATGCGTCCTGCGCGGCATCGGCGCCCGTCCGGTCGATCGGCACCTGACCGACCACCGAGAAGAACCAGCGCTGGAAGGCGCCCTTGAGTCCCGTCCCGGTGAAATACTCGCTCTTGGCGAGAAAAGTGATCCTCCGCGGCACACGCAACGGCAGGAAGAACGAATCCAGCACGGCCTGATGGTTACTCGCCAAGATGGCGCCACCCTCCGCCGGGATGTTCTCCGTACCCTCCACGGTCGGCCTACCCAGCCCCCAGAGAACCGGCCCCAAAAACACGTACTTGAAGAGCCAGTACCACATGGCGTCCCTCCCGTTCACAACCCAAGCTTCGTTCGGGTCGACTCTACTTCGGGCGGGTGAGGGTCGCTACACACGGCCGGGAGGCCCGCACAGCATCACACTCTGCGGGTTTACAGCAGTGGGCCGGACGTCAACCCACCCGATCGGGCAGGACAGCCCGGGCGAGTTCCGCCGCTCCGATCATGCCCGCCGCCTCCCCCAGCTGGGTCGGCCGGATGCGGGCCAGCGGCCGGTGCCCGGCCCCCGTCGTCAGAGCCGCGTAGTGCTCGCGGGCCTCGTCGATGAACAGCGGCGAGGAACTCGCGACGCCGCCGGCGATCACGACGAGATCCGGGTCGTACACATCCCCGATGAGCGCCAGGCCGACGCCGAGCCAACGGGCGAACTCCCGCATGGTCTCCAGTGCCAGCGGATCGCCGTCCTGTGCCGCGCCCGCGATCCGCCGGCCCGTCAGCGCACCCGGATCGACCGCCACGTCCCGCGCGAGGACCGTCGACGTCGCCGGATCCGCGGCCAGAAGTTCGATCGCGGTGTCGACGAGGGCCGTCCCGCTGCAGTACCGCTCCCAGCAGCCGTGCTTGCCGCACGCGCACGGCCGTCCGTCCGGGACCACCTGGATGTGGCCGAGTTCGGGTGCGACGCCGTGGCTGCCGCGGTACAGCCGACCGTCCGCGAGGAGTGCCGCCCCGATGCCCGTGCCGATGGCGAGCATCACCACGTTCCGGCCGCCTGCCGCAGCACCGAACCGGTGCTCGGCCCACGCCGCCGCGTTCACGTCGTGCTCGAGGATCACCGGCAGACCGAGACGCTGCCCGAGGTCCCGGCCGACGGGTGCACCCACCCACGGCAGATGCGGCGCGAACCGCACCGTCGTGCGGTCGGGGGTGATGAATCCGGCGACCGCCAGACCCACGGCGGCGACGTCGTGCCGTGCGGACAGCTCCCGGACCGCCCGGTCCAGGCCGTTCTCGAGCGCCTTCGCCGACGCCGGGGTCGGCGACTGGAGCGAGTCGAGCACCTCACCGGCCGAGTCGACCACCGACGCACGGATGCTCGTTCCACCCACGTCGATGCCGATGGTCAGCGCCGCGCTGCCGCCACGTTCGCTGCCCGTGCCTGTGCTCATGGAGATGATTGTGCCCATGCCGGATCGCCGACGTGCACGAGTCCGGCGATCCGGCCCTCGCGGGGCACGCTCAATGCTTGATGGTGACCGTGATCGGCTCGAACGCCGAGCCGCCGTCCGCTTCGGACGTTCCGCCGCCGGGGCCGGGTTCCGGAGCGTCGGGACCGCCGGGGCCCGGGGTGTCGTGAACGGCGTGTTCGTCGAGGACCTGCCGCAGCACCGCGATCAGCACGGACGCCTGGCCGGCGAGCAGGGTCACGAGATCGTGCTGCTCGCCGCGGATCAGAGCCGCGAGTGCGCACACCGGGCACCACGTGCATCCCGACCACTGCCCGGTTCCGGGGGGCGCGTCCTCGGCGCCCGTCTGGGCGTGCGGCGCCGCCGCACGCTGGAGAAGCGGCTCGAGACGGTCCAGGGCGGTCTCGGCGAGTGTCCGCAGCTCCGCCACCAGCTGCGCGTGGTCGTCGTTCATACCGGCCACACCTGCGGGTCGGGCGTGAAGCGCACGACCAGATCACTTCCGTCGAGTTCTGCGCCCGCGACGACGCACCGGCGCAGGACCGAGGCGAGGCGGACCCGGCGGCGCACCCCTTCAGCTCCCACGACCAAGTCGTCCTCCACTCGACCCAACGTGAGGGTCGACGGGTTCACGAGCGGCAGATACATCCGCATCGTGTACACAGAATCCACACCGGCCCCCGATTCCRGCCCCACCCGCACCGCGGGTGGGTTCTTCCCCAGCACCGCAACCGCGTCCGTGTCGTCGGCATACAACTCCCGGGCGATTCCGCCGAGATCGGCCCACCCTACCGGCTCCGTCACCGACCGGGTCACCGAGAGGATCACGGTGGTGCCCGCGGAGGCGGTCAGCTCGGCAAGGACCCGTTGCTGCAGGGCTCGCCGCCTGATCAACCATGCCACACCGGGATCGTCGTGTTCTGCCGGCGAATCGAAGTGCGGCAGAAGGTTGTTCACGAGGATGGCGTCGACGCGCAGGCCGGACAGCGCGGCGACTGCCACGGTGCGCCGGGTCTCCGTCAGCACCACCCGCTCCGGTGTCGTCACCAGTCGCACAGTGGTTTTCGCCCGGTTCGCGAGCATCTCCCGGACCTCGCCGACCGCGGCGACGACCTGTTCGATCAGCGTCACCAGCATCACGAGGCGGGGATCGGAACCCAGGAGCGCGGCGATGCGGCGGTGCTGCGGCCACACCCGCTCGATGTACTCGAGAGCCATCGCGGGCGCGGCGAGCGTCCGCAGGCAGTCCGCGGTGGGCGGGCAGTCCACCACGACGGCGTCGTAGTCGCCCTCCGTGGCGAACCGGACGACCTCACGCAGCCCGAGCACGTCCTGCACGCCGGGAAGCCCGGTCAGCTCCTCCGGTTCGAGCGCGGACAGCTGGGCGCCGTGGTCGTGTGTTCCGGCGGCCGCGAGAACCGCTGTCAGACTCCGGAATCTGTTCTCGAGCAACGTGAGGGTGTCGAGTTCGAGGACGTCGAGGGTGTCGGTCACGGACACGAGGTCCCGGGCGGCGGCGATCCCGATGACGTCGGCGAGAGAGTGCGCCTGGTCGAGCGAGACGAGCAGAGTCCGGCGTCCGGCCTCTGCGGCCGCCTGTGCCGTCGCGGCCGCGAGCGTCGTCTTTCCGACGCCCCCCTTCCCGACGAAGAACTGGACCCGGGCAGGTCCGGCACGACCCTCGCTGCTCAGCCTTCCACCCGTTTCTTGAGTTCCTTGAGCGCGGTGTCGGTGATCGCCTTCTCCGCCTTGCGCTTGAACAGGCCGATCATCGGGATGGTGAGGTCGACGGTGAGCTCGTACGTGACGGTGGTGCCGCCGCCCGGCTCGTCCTCCAGAACGTACGAACCGAACTGCGACTTCTGGATCTCACCGGACTCGAGTTCCCAGCTGACCGATTTGCCGTCGGGCGCCCAGTCGTAGCGGAGTACGTACGTGTCCTTGACCATGCCGGCGTCGAGCACGAACCGCACCCGGTCGGCCCGGCCGCCCTTGCCGGGTTCCATGACCTCGACGGACTTCGCCGCGGTCACCCACGCCGGGTACGCGTCGAAGTCGGCGATCACATCCATCACCCGGGCGGGCGGCGCCTCGATACTGATCGACCTCTTGGTCCTCTCGGGCATGGAGTGAACGCTTCCTTTCGCCTGGCCGACCCGCTCGTCGATCGCGGGGCCACGCCGTTACCGGTTTCGTATGTCTGTGTTGTGCCCGACTATCACACACGATCTCGGCGCTCTGACACAATGCCGACCCTGCCGCGGCGGGCGGATCCGCCTCAGGACGGCGGTTCTCCCGCAGCGCGACCTGCCTCGAGTTCCTTCTTCACTTCGAAGGACATCACTTTGCCCTCGACGCGCCTGCGACGGTTCAGTGCGGCCAGATCGGGGGTGCCCTCGCTGCGGGCCGGTTCGGCGTGGAGGAAGTAGTGGACGATCGCTCCGTCCAGCACCGGCTCGAGCCACACTTCCATGGTTCCGGTGAGCGGTCCGGCCACCGTCCACCGGATGCCCTTCTCGGCCCGGTCCTCGCGGACGGCGAGGGTGAGATCGGGCCACCACCGGCGCCAGCGGGCCGGCGGGGCGATCGCCGCCGCGACCTGCTGCGGTGGGGCCGCGATGAACGTCTGGTCTGCGACCTGAATGCTGCTCACGGCGACTAGCTTCACATACCGCCGTGAGCGGTGGCCGTGGGGTTCCGCGGCACCGCGCGGACAGGGCTCTGACCACCCTTCTTCGGCCAGGAAGCAGACCTGGCCGGGGAAGGTCTAAAGTTGGGAACGCAATCCTACTCGTCAGTATCTTCAGTGTCGGAGGTTTTCGTGCCCGAGTTCAGCGCGCCACAGTCGTTCACGATCGCGGAGGACGCGTCCGCGGTCGACTCGGTGTTCGCCCACGCCGCGGCCGACCCGACGCTGGTCGTGTACAAGCGCAAGATCGGCGGACGCTGGACCGACGTCACGGCCGCCGAATTCGCGGCACAGGTCACCGCAGTCGCCAAGGGTCTCATCGCCCTCGGCGTCCAGCAGGGCGACCGGGTGGCACTGATGTCGGCAACCCGCTACGAGTGGCCCCTCGTCGACTTCGCGATCTGGGCAGCGGGCGGCGTCACCGTCCCGATCTACGAGACATCCTCCGCCGAGCAGGTCCGGTGGATCCTCGAGGACTCCGCCGCGATCGATCTCGTCGTCGAGAACGCGACACACGCGGCCACCGTGAAGGCAGTCGCCGCCGAGGCGACCGCGCTGCGCGGCGTCTACCAGATCGAGGCGTCCGACGGCGGCCGCGGCGTCGTCGAGGAACTGACCGCACTGGGCGCCGACGTTCCCGACGCCGATGTCCGGGCCCGCGTCGCCGCGCTGAAGTCGAGCGATCCGGCCACCCTCATCTACACCTCCGGCACCACCGGCAGGCCCAAGGGCTGCCAGCTCACCCATTCCAACCTCATCGCCGAGTCCAAGGGCATCCTCGATTCCAGCCTCGGCACCCTGCTGAAGACGCCCGGCGTCAGCACCCTCATGTTCCTGCCGATGGCGCATGTGCTGGCGCGCGCCGTCAGCATCGCGTCGTTCGACGCCGGCGCCGCACTCGGACACACCAGCGACATCCCGAACCTCGTCCCCACGTTCGGCGAGTTCCGCCCCGACTTCATCCTGTCGGTGCCGCGGGTGTTCGAGAAGGTGTACAACAGCGCCCGCGCCAAGGCCCACGGCGAGGGCAAGGGCAAGATCTTCGACGCCGCCGCCGAGACGGCCATCGCCTGGAGCGAGGCTCAGGACAAGGGCGGGCCGGGACTGGTCCTCAAGGCCAAGCACGCACTGTTCGACAAGCTGGTGTTCTCGAAGCTGCGGGCCGCGCTCGGCGGCAAATGCCAGCTGGCGATCTCGGGCGGCGCCCCGCTCGGCGCCCGCCTCGGCCACTTCTTCCGCGGCATCGGCATCACGATCTACGAGGGCTACGGCCTCACCGAGACGTCCGCGGCGTTCGCGGTCAACACGATCGGCGAGCAGAAGGTCGGCTCGGTCGGCAAGCCGTTRGCGGGCAATTCCGTTCGCATCGCCGACGACGGTGAGATCCTGCTGTCGGGGCCGGTCGTCTTCAGCGGGTACTGGCGCAACGAGAACGCGACCGCCGACGCGATCGAGAACGGCTGGTTCCACACCGGCGACCTCGGGTCGGTCGACACGGACGGGTACATCACCATCACCGGCCGCAAGAAGGAGATCATCGTCACAGCGGGTGGCAAGAACGTCTCCCCCGCCCAGCTCGAGGATCACCTGCGTGCGCACCCGCTGATCAGCCAGGCCATCGTCGTCGGAGACCAGCAGCCGTTCATCGGCGCGCTGATCACCATCGACGCCGACGCACTGCCCGCATGGAACGAGCGCAACGGCAAGCCCGCAGGGACCACGGTCGCGGATCTGCTCACCGACGCCGACCTCACGGCCGAGATCGACGAAGCCGTCGCGGAGGCCAACAAGCTCGTGTCACACGCGGAGGCCATCAAGAAGTTCCGGGTCCTGCCCGTCGACTTCACCGAGGAAACCGGCGAGCTCACGCCGACGATGAAGCTCAAGCGCAACGTCGTGCACGACAGCTTCGCCGACGACATCGCGGCCATCTACGCGAAATAGTGCCCTCCGGGCTCGTGAGTACTTGTTAACCGCCCGCGGTTGACAAGTACTCACGGGCGGTCACGCAAGCAGTGCCTGCAGCTTGGCGGCGAGCACGTCCCATCGCCACTCCGCCTTGACCCATTCGCGGCCGGCCGCACCCATCGCGGCCGCGCGGTCGCGATCCGACAGCACCGAGATCACCGATCGCGCCACCTCTGCCACCGACGTGCCGTCCACGACCATCCCGGTTTCGTTCTGCCGCACCGTTTCCGGGGCGCCACCGGACTGTCCGGCGATGACCGGCACACCGGTGGCCGACGCCTCGAGGAAGACGATGCCGAGGCCTTCGACGTCGAGTCCCGCGCCCCTCGTGCGGCACGGCATCGCGAACACGTCGGCGATCGTGTGGTGCGCCGCCAGCTCCGCGGACGGCACCGTGCCCGTGAACACGACGTGGTCCTCCACCCCGACCGAGCGCGCGAGCGAGCGTAGACGGTCCTCGTAGGGGCCGCCGCCGACGATCACGAGCACGGCGCCGTCGATGTGCTCGCGGATGCCCGGGAGCGCCTTGATCAGGATGTCCTGGCCCTTGCGCGGCACGAGACGGGACAGGCACAGGACCGTCGGCCGCTCCCCCAGCCCGTACCGGGACCGCAGTTCGGCCCGCGCGCCGCTGTCCGGGGTGAACAGGTCGGTGTCGACTCCGGGCGGCAGGTGTTCGAGCGCGGCACTCGCGCCGAACGCGGACGCGAATCGGCCCCTCGTGTACCGGCTGACGTACGTGACGACGTCGGTCCGGTCACCGATCCGTCCGAGGGCCTGGCGGGCGGCGGGGAGCATCGACCAGCCGACCTCGTGCCCGTGGGTACTGGCGACCACCCGTTCCGCCCCGGCGCGGCGCAGCGTCGAACTCAGCAGCGCGAGCGGGGCCGCTGCGCCGAACCAGACGCCCGTGCAGTCGTGTTCGGCGAGCAGCTTGGCGGCCCGGCGGGCGACGAACGGCGTGGGCACCATCAACGTAGTGGGGTGCCGGACGACCTGAAACGGTTGCCGCGCATCGAACTTGATATGCGAGTCGCCGCGCCAGCGCGGGGCGTAGACGACCAGGTCGTCGGCGGGCAGGTGCTTGGCGAAGGTGTGCAGGTACGACTGGATTCCACCGGGTCGCGGCGGAAAATCGTTCGTCACCAACAGGGTTCGGCGCATGTGATCACCGTAGGCGGTGGACCGTGCGCAGGCGACGCAGGGTCACCCCAGGTGAGCGCCCACCCAGTCGGTCCAGCGGTCGCGGAACTGATCGGCGTCGACGCCGAGGACGTCGGACAGCCGTCCGTCGACCGTCTCCGGGTCCGCCTCGCCCACGGCCAGCGTCCGGTACAGCTCCGTCAGCCTCGATTCGCCGTACTGCTCCGCGACGAAGGCGTTGATCGACCATGCCGTCTCGTAGGCGACCGAGCCGCGTTCGCCGTATCCGGAGAAGTCGGTGTCCTCGGGGAACTCGGTCGGCGGACCCTCGGCGCCCACCTGCGCGGTCAGTGCCGGCGCGATCTGCCGTTCGGCCTCGCCGGTACCCCGGTATGCCGCGTATTCCGCGTAGCCCTCCAGCACCCACATCGGTGAGCGGTCCACCGTCTCGGCGCGCGCCGCCACGTGGATCAGCTCGTGCCGCAGGATCGCCCGCCGGGTGACCTCGGTCAGCCGGTCCTCGGACGCGGGGCTGAACACGATCCGCTGTCCGGTGACCGTGGCGGCGTCGGGGTCGACGGCGTCCGAGATGGCGACGGCGGCGATGTCGCGTCCATCGTGATTCGGGCCGACGAGCGCCGTGAACTCGTCCTGCGATCCCGCGACCCACACGAGCGCGCGGCCCGCCCAGTTCGAACCCCACAGCTGGGTGGCGTTGACGACGGCGGCGGGGAGTTCGTCCGCCAGCCGGTCGACCATGGTGGCGTTCTCGGGATGTCCGAGCACCACCGACGTTTGCCCGTCACCGGTGTCGACGCGACGCGACACGACGGGTCCGAAATCCCACGGTCCGCGCCAGGTCCGCCGGTCGCCGTCCACGGTGGCGCTGTCGCTGACCAGTGCCCAGCGCTCGCCGCGCCGGGCGACGACGAGAGCCACCGGTTTGCGGGTGGGGCTCTCGTCCGCGATCGCGTAGCGGAGCTGCACGGCGGGGGCCCACACCTCGTCGGCCCCGAGCGCGTCGCCGAGGCTCGACGGCACCGCTGTCTGGGCGCCCTCGGCGATCTCGTAGCCCCAGTCCGAGAACTCGACCCCGGCAACGTTGCCCGCCCGCCGCGTCTCGGCGGCCAGGAATCCCGGTGCCGCCGCCTGATCCATCAGACCGGACAACCGGGCCGCGTCGTTCGTCCGCACAGCCGACGCCCAGGTGTCGAGGAGCGTCTGGACGGCTGTCGCACGCGCGTCGGCGTCGGCCTGCGCGGTACCGACGGCTCCGTCCGTGCCCCGCTCGGTC
The DNA here is from genome assembly GCF_056402775.1 of Rhodococcus sp. P3_B8. NCBI lineage: Bacteria > Bacillati > Actinomycetota > Actinomycetes > Mycobacteriales > Nocardiaceae > Rhodococcus > Rhodococcus sp. P3_B8. The sequence goes on along the minus strand of NZ_JBFUGT010000129.1, from coordinate 8,925 downwards.
CGGGAGAACCCGGTCAGCGCGAGGACGACGACGACGGCGAGGACGAGTCCGGCCAGTGCGGCCCGCTCCCACGGGCGCGCCTGACGGCGCGAGGTCGGATCCGTTGCGGGAGACGGGTCTGAAGCGGGCACGCCGGTGAGTGTATGAGCACGCCCGGCCGCCGCTGTCGGACGGTCGCCGTCAGTAGCGGCGCGCCCCGTAGAAGGGGAACTTCGCCATCGACTCGATCTTCACCGGCACACCGAACGTCGAGGCGTGGAGAATGTTGCCGTTCCCGGCATAGAGGCCGACGTGGGACGCGTCGTTGTAGAAGAGGACGACGTCGCCGGGCTGCAGGGCGTCGCGGGACACCGGGGTGCCGCCGCTGGCCTGCGCCTGACTGGACCTCGGCAGCGTCTTGCCGATCTGCTTGTACGCCCACACGACCAGTCCCGAGCAGTCGAATTCGTCCGGACCTGTGGCGCCCCACACGTAGGGGTCGCCGATACGGGTCATGCCTGCCTGCAGCGCGCTCGTGCCCGAGCCGGGGGTGAGATGCGCGAGGATCGTGTTCGGGTCGAAGCCGGGCGGGAAGGGCGTGCCCGCCAGCTGGTCGCGTTCGGCGCCGGTGAGATCTCCGAATGCCTTGATCACGTCGGCGATCTGCGCCTGCAGGTCGCTCTGCTTGCGTTGCAGATCGTCGCTCACCGCTTTGGCCTGCTCGGTCGCGGACCGTGCGGAATCGGCGGACTTCTTCGACGCCTCGGCGGCCTTCGTGGCTTCCGACGTGGCCGACTGGAACTGCGCGACCTGATTGCGGGTGTCGTTGGAGATGGCGTCCAGGGCGGACATCTGGTCCAGGAGCTGCTGCGGCGAATCGCTCACCATTACGGCGAAGAGGCGATTGGTCCGTGCGCCCTGGTAGTTGGCGGTGGCGAGCTTGTTCACGACAGGCTGGAAGACGGCGACGCGCGCGTTGGCGGCGTCGAGCACACCCTGGTCCGTTGCGAGCTGCGCGTCGGCGTCGCGTTGCGCCGACTGCTTGGCCGCGAGATCGATCTGCGCGTTGTGGAGTGCCTCCGACGTCTGCTCGGACTGCYGGGACAGGTCACCGAGCTTCGTCAGCGCGTCGGTCGGGTTGGTGGTCACCGGGTCTGCGCCGGCCTGGATCGCCGGCAGCGACACGAGGGCCACCGACAGCACGCCGGCGGTCAGCACGCTGCCCAGGGAGCGCTTCAACTTGTGTGAGGCCACGGAAATGCAGTTCTCCGATCGTCGCTCTCCACCAACCGGGCCGGGTGTCCGAGGCGCGGCTCAGGGATTTCCTCGGCCGATGCGACCGTGGAGTGCCGAAGAGGTGGTGACCCGCGTTGCCGCCCGGTTGGCGCGACAAGACTTCGCAAGGTCTCGGATAGGTTACGGAACGGCATACGTTTGTGTCCACCTATGTCACGAATGGGGTGGCGGGGACCACCCGACGGGTGAACGACACGCTGTCTGCCTGGGGCGCAACGACATCGWGGGTGGGTTCGAATCGTGATTCGAACCCACCCTCGGTGGTCGTGCGAGATCCTACGAAGCTACCCCGTGCATCCCCGCCCTCGACTCGGTGGATGCCTCGCCTCGCGTGTGGATCAGTAGCGGCGTGCGCCGTCGAAAGGCATGGACGCGATGGGCGCCAACTTGACGGGCTGACCCTCGGTGGAGGCGTGGATCACGTTGCCGTTGCCGGCGTAGATGCCCGAGTGCGATCCGCCGTAGAAGGAGACGACGTCGCCGGGGCGGAGATCGGACTGCGACACGGGAGCGCCTGCCGCCGCCTGCGCATAGCTGGTGCGCGGCAGGTTCAGTCCGGCCTGCTTGAACGCCCACTGCACCAGACCGGAGCAGTCGAACGAGTTGGGGCCGGCGGCGCCGTAGACGTACGGCGAGCCGAGCTTGGTCTGTGCGGCCTGAACGGCCTTGTCACCTGCGGTGCCGGCCGGCGCCGGGGGCGCGGGCAGGTTCGGGACACCGGGGATCTGCGGGATGACGACACCCGGGATCTCGAAGGTTCCGACTCCGGGGATGGTGACGGGATCTGCGGCCGCGGGGGCCGCGGTCGCGGTGAGCGCTCCGACTGCGAGCGCGCCGGCGACGACTGCCCGTCGCACATTCCGCTTGGAAACTTGTGACGCCACGAAAGGGGTACTCCGTTTCTTCCATTCATCCGCCGACCGAGTTAGCTGACGGGTTCGGGCTGGGAAGATCAGCCCTACCCACCGGTGCGTGAGGACGTCCCGGCGGGATTCACCCCAGTAGAAACTTGGGTTCCCGGTACGACCGCTCTCGCGAGTGGCCGATTAGGCGGTGACTAGCGATGCTGCCCCGGTGTTGGGGCTGCGAGACTCCGCTAGGTCTCAGGAAGGTTACGAAATGGAATACCCCGATGTCGACCGGAACACGCGGAAAGTGTCCGTTTGGGCCGATTCCGGCTTTGCGGGCGCGCGATACCCACATTCGGTAACGACCGGATAACAGGCGGTTTGTTTCCGATCTCTTTTCGACAGCGGGAGTGGGCATTTCGCGAAGCCTGACGACTCCCCGATTTTCTCCCGGTCAGCGTTCCCGCTGTTCAACCGGGGTGCCGCGGACCGCACCCGCGACACGCGCCCGACCCGCCGGTACCGGTCCCCGCCCCGTCCGAACACCTCGTTCGCGGCCGCGCGCCCGACCCGCGCACCGCCCGCGACCGCCGCCCGAGACGGTCAGTGTGATCCTCGTCTCTCCGGGCTCTCCGGGCGGTTCTGTCGGTGCCCGTCCATACGCTCTGAGCCGTGAGCGTCCCCGGTGTACCCGAACAGCTGAGATTCGACGAGCTCGACACCCCACTGCGGGACACCACGTTCGTGGTGGTCGACCTCGAGACCACCGGAGCGCGGCCGGGCGAGGACGCCATCACCGAGATCGGCGCCGTGAAGATCCGCGGTGGCGAGGTGATCGCCGAAATGGCCACTCTCGTCGACCCGGGACGGTCCATCCCCCCGCACATCGTGGAGATCACCGGCATCACCACCGCCATGGTGATCGACGCCCCGCGGATCGAGCGAGTGCTGCCGGCGTTCCTGGAGTTCGCACGCGGCGCGGTGCTCGTCGCGCACAACGCCCCGTTCGACACGGGCTTCCTCAAGGCCGCCGCGTCCGCCACCGACACCCCCTGGCCCAAGTTCACCGTGCTCTGCACCGTCAAACTGGCCCGGCGCGTCCTCAGCCGCGACGAAGCGCCGTCCGTCAAGCTGTCGTCGCTGGCCCGGCTGTTCGACGTCGGGACCACTCCGACCCACCGGGCACTCGACGACGCCCGGGCCACCGTCGACGTCCTGCACGCCCTCATCGCGAGGGTCGGCAATCAAGGGGTGCACAGTCTCACCGAGCTCGTCGACTACCTTCCCGACGTCTCCTCGCACCAGCGGGCGAAACGGACGCTCGCCAGCCATCTCCCCCACGCTCCGGGCGTGTACCTGTTCCGCGGACCGTCCGACGAGGTCCTGTACGTCGGCACGGCGACCGATCTGCGCCGGCGGGTGCGCAACTACTTCACCGGCTCGGAGACGCGTGGCCGGATGAAGGAGATGGTGGCCTTGACCACCCGGATCGACCACGTCGAGTGCGCGCATGCACTCGAGGCGGGTGTGCGCGAGCTCCGGCTGCTCGCCGCGCACACGCCGCCGTACAACCGGAGGTCCAAATACCCGAAACGCGGGTGGTGGATCACGCTCACCGTCGAGGCCTTCCCCCGACTGTCGGTGGTGCGCACCCCGACCGCCGACTCGCTCGGTCCGTTCCGGTCCCGCTCGACCGCCGTCGACGTCGCCGACGTCCTCGCCGAGTACTGCATTCTCCGCACCTGCACGAGCCGCATCCCGAAGGGAAGGGAGCACGGTCCGCAGTGCCCACCCCGCGAGCTCGGAGGCTGCCCGGCGTCCGTCCACGACCGCGCCACGGAGGACGACTACCGTCCCGGGCCGGCACTCTTCCGGCAGTTCCTGCGCGGCCTGGAGGACGCCCCGCTGCAGCGCATGCGCGCACGGGTGGAGGAGCTGGCCGCCGGCGAGTTGTTCGAGAACGCCGCACGGCTGCGTGATCGCACCGCGGAGGTCGTGCTCGCGTTGCGGAGGATGCAGCGCCTTGCCGCCCTCACCGCGCTCGATCAGCTCGTGGCCGCTCGCCCGGCCGCGACCGGCGGCTGGGAGTTCGCGGTGATCCGTTCCGGGCGTCTCGCGTCCGCGGGCTGCGCCCGGCGCGGAATTCACCCGATGCCGGTGGTCGATGCACTCGTCCTCACCGCCGAAACCGTCGTTCCCGACGCAACTCCGCTCCGCGGCGCGTCCCCCGAGGAGGCCGGCCTGCTCGCGCGCTGGCTCGACCAGGAGGACACCCGCATCGTCAGCGCATCCGCGGGCTGGTGCGAGCCCGCACGGGGCGCCGGATCCTGGTCCGAGTGGTGCGCACTGGCGCGAGCGGGCAGCGCGTCGACACGGGACGCCGAGACCCGACCACCCGCGCCGGGTTCCGCCGACCACCGCTTAGGCTGGCGATCATGATCAACGCCATCGTCCTGATCCACGCCGAAGCCCACCGCATCCCGGAGACCGCTCAGGCCGTCGCCGACATCGAGGGCGTCGACAAGGTCTATTCCTGCGCAGGCGACGTCGACCTGATCGCGATCGTGCGGGTCCGGGACCACGCGAAGATCGCGGAGGTCGTCACCGAGGGAATCAACAAGGTGGACGGCGTCTCCCGGACGGCGACGCACATCGCGTTCCAGTCCTACTCCAGCGCCGACGTCGAAGCGGGCTTCTCGATCGGCGAATAGCTCCGCCGACTATTTGCTGGTGGCCAGTCCCGACGTGAGTTCCGCCCACCGCGCGAGCAGCGTCGCGGCCGCTCCACTGTCGATCGACTGCGCCGCCGCCGAGAGTCCGTCCGACAGCGCGTCTTCGAGCGTCCGGCCGCCGAGTCCCCGGAACGCGGCGATCGCCGCCGCGGCGTTGAGCAGGACCGCGTCGCGGACGGGTCCGGTCTCACCGGCGAGGAGTCGCCGGGCCACCGCCGCGTTCACCTCGGCATCGCCGCCGCGCAGTTCGTCGAGCGACACCCGCGCGATCCCGATGTCCCTGGGGTCGAGCTGACGGGTGGTCACCGCCCCGTCCGCCACGATGTGCACGGTCGACGTGGTCGACGTCGTCAACTCGTCCAGGCCGTCGTCACCGCGCACCACGAGCGCCGAGTTGCCGCGCTGCGCGAGCACACCGGCGACCACCGAGATCAGGCCCGGGAACGCGCAGCCGATGAGGCCGGCCCGCGGACGGGCCGGATTGGTGAGCGGTCCGAGCACGTTGAAGACGGTCGGGATGCCGATCTCCTTGCGCGGCGCGCCCGCGAACCGCAGGGCGGGATGGAACACCGGCGCGAAGCAGAAACCGATGCCGACCTCCCGGACGCAGCGGGCCACCTCGTCGGGGCCGAGATTGATCTTCACCCCGAGTGCCTCGAGAACGTCCGCGCCGCCGCTCTTGGACGACGCGGCCCGGTTTCCGTGTTTGACGACGCGAATGCCGGACGCCGCGACCACGAGTGACGCCATCGTGGAGATGTTCACGGTGTTGGATCGGTCACCACCGGTGCCGACGATGTCGACGACGTCGTCGTCGACGGGGACCTTGCGCGCGTGCCCGAGCATCGAGTCCGCGAGTCCGCGCAACTCCTCCGGTGTCTCGCCCTTCATCTTGAGGGCGACCCCGAACGCCGCGATCTGCGCGGACGTGGCGTTGTCGGACATGATCTCGTCCATCGCCCATCTCGCCTCGTCCACCGACAGGTCACGTCCGTCGGTGAGCGTGCCGAGGACCGACGGCCACGTGCGTGCCGGCCGCACACCGTCGTTCGTCCCCTGAGCAGTCGGGCTCTGCATCGTCGTGTCCCCTTGTACTAGTGGCGGATCCGGTCCTGGCAGCCTAGTCACCGGGCGGATCGGACTCGCGCGCCGGTTGCGTCGCGTCCCAGCCGTCGACCGAGCCACCGAGCCGCTGCGCCAGCCCGGCCATTCTCGACCGTTCCTGAGAACAGTGCAGCGCATCGAGGATCTGGACCCGCTGCAGCACGAGTCCGACCGTCGCACCGTCCTCGGCCGGGTATGCCGGACCGTCCGGATCCTGCGGTCGGTAACCGTCCTGCGCGGCGATCGACACGGCGTCGGCCACGGACGAGGCGGGCAGCCGCAGATGGTGCCGCAGCACCGCTTCCGCGCCGGCGTCCCACCGCGGATTCTCGGCGGCGGCGCGGTCGAGCGCGGTCGAGCACGCCTCCACGTCGTCGAAGCTCGAGGCGACGACCACGAGGTCGGGACGATCCTGATCGAGAGGGGCCGGTTGCCGACTGCCGAACAGCCTCCGCAGCCACCCCGTACTGTTGTCACGAGAGCGCATGACTCCACCCTTTCACGGTCCGCCACCAGGGCTGTCAGCAGGGAGAATCGGACAAGCGGGGCGCGTCGMCGCGCCGAGGGTGGACCCGGGTAGTCGTCTCTTACGACGAAGCGTCATACTTCTGTCTGTGACGAGCGCAGTAGGGACTTCAGGATCAGCAATCACCCAACGCGTGCACTCGCTGAACCGACCTAACATGGTCAGCGTTGGCACCATCGTGTGGTTGTCAAGTGAGCTCATGTTCTTCGCAGGGCTCTTCGCCATGTACTTCGTGGCGCGAGCACAGGCGAATGGGAACTGGCCGCCGGAGCCGACCGAGCTGAATCTGTTCCTCGCCGTACCGGTGACGCTGGTGCTGATCGCCTCGTCGTTCACCTGCCAGATGGGTGTGTTCGCGGCCGAGCGCGGCGACGTCTTCGGCCTCCGCCGGTGGTACCTCCTGACGCTGGCGATGGGCACCTTCTTCGTCCTCGGCCAGGCCTACGAGTACATCCACCTCGTCGAGCACGGCACCTCGATCTCCAGCAGCGTGTACGGCTCGGTGTTCTACATGACCACCGGCTTCCACGGCATGCACGTGATCGGCGGCCTCATCGCGTTCGTCTTCCTGATCGCACGCACCAAGGTCAGCAAGTTCACGCCCGCCCAGGCCACCGCCGCCATCGTCGTCTCGTACTACTGGCACTTCGTCGACATCGTGTGGATCGGCCTGTTCGCCACGATCTATTTCATCCGTTGATCAGCTGAACGCCCCAGGCAGCCCCCTGACGTCCAGTCCGTCCCGACATACCAAAGGGATACAGATGAGTTCATCCCCCCCTCCCGCATCCGATACCACAGCGTCTGCCGCGAAGGCACGCCGCCAGCGGAAGCTCCGCAGGCGCGTCACGGGCGCCCTGGTCCTGATGATGGGACTGGTCAGCGCCGGTTTCCTCGCGTCCGCGTTGACGCCGACCCCGCAGGTGGCCACCGCCACCGACGATCAGGCAGCACTGATCCGCGAGGGCAAGCAGTTGTACGACACGTCGTGCATCACGTGCCACGGCGCGAACCTGCAGGGTGTGCAGGATCGCGGACCGAGCCTGATCGGTGTCGGCGAGGCAGCCGTGTACTTCCAGGTGTCGTCGGGACGCATGCCGGCCTCGCGCAACGAGGCCCAGGTCGAGCGCAAGCCCGTCAAGTTCGACGCCGAGCAGACGGACGCCATCGGCGCGTACGTCCAGGCCAACGGTGGCGGCCCCACCGTCATCCGCGACGAGAACGGCGAGATCGCCCAGTCGTCGCTGCGCGGCGGCGACATCGGACGCGGCAGCGAGCTCTTCCGCCTCAACTGCGCGTCCTGCCACAACTTCACCGGGCGTGGCGGTGCGCTCTCGTCCGGTAAGTACGCGCCGGTCCTCGACCCGGCCAGCGAGCAGCAGATCTACGCCGCGATGGTCACCGGCCCGCAGAACATGCCCAAGTTCTCGGACCGTCAGCTGACCCTCGAGGAGAAGAAGGACATCATCGCCTACATCAAGTCGTCAGGCGAGACGAAGCAGCCCGGCGGCTACGGACTCGGCGGCATCGGTCCCGCCTCCGAGGGCTTGGCCATGTGGGTCATCGGAATCATCGCTGTCGTCGGTGCAGCACTGTGGATCGGAGCAAGGTCATGAGCGACGCTGGCCAGCCGGGCGGCGCCACGCCAAAGAAGTACACGGATGCAGAACTCGAGAACCTGAGCCGCGACGAACTGGTCGAGCTCGGCACCAACCTCGACCACGTCGATGTCGCGTTCCGCCGCAACCGCTGGGCGGTTCCGGGGACGAAGGCCGAGAAGCGCGCCGAGCGGTCGGTCGCCTTCTGGTTCGCTCTCTCCGGCATCTCGGCGATCGCGTTCATCGCGATCTACCTCTTCTGGCCCTGGGAGTACGCAGGCGCCGGCGAGGAGCACTACTCGGCCTACAGCCTGTACACGCCGCTGATCGGCCTCACCATGGGTCTGGCCATCCTCGGCCTCGGTGTCGGAGCGGTGCAGTTCACCAAGAAGTTCATCCCCGAAGAGGTGTCCATCCAGGACCGCCACGACGGTGGATCGTCCGAGGTCGATCGCAAGACGATCGTCGCGGAACTCGGCGACTCGTTCGACACGTCGACGCTGGGACGCCGCAAGCTCCTCAAGCGCACCCTCATCTTCGGCGGCGGTGCCCTCGGCATCATGTCCGTCATGCCCCTCGGTGGTCTGGTCAAGAACCCGTGGGCCAAGCGCGACGACTCCCCGCTGTGGGTGTCGGGATGGACGCCCCGCTACGCGGGCGAGACCATCTACCTGCGCCGCGACACCGGTCGCCCCGAGGACGTCGTCCTCGTCCGCCCGGAAGACCTGGACGCCGGCGCCATGGAAACGGTGTTCCCGTTCCGTGAGTCCGACCGCGGCGACCACGACGCGCTGCTCGAGGCGCTGCGCGGCATCCGCAACGCGACCATGCTCATCCGCCTC
>NZ_JBFUGT010000128.1:0-17892 GCF_056402775.1 Rhodococcus sp. P3_B8 | reverse complement strand
CCGTTGACGGTGTTCTCTTGAAGAGTGATTTCGTTGCTCGCCCCGGGTCAGGGCTCTCAKACTCCCGGCATGCTCATCCCTTGGTTGGAGCTGCCGGGTTCTCATGACCGTGTCGCACTGTGGTCGAAGGCTGCCGGCCTCGACCTCGTCCGCCTCGGTACCACCGCGACAGCGGAGGAGATCACCGACACGTCGGTGACTCAGCCTCTCGTCGTGGCCGCCGCACTCCTCGCCTTCGAGGAACTCGACGCGCGTGGCCTGGTTCCCGCAGACACCATCGCGGCCGGGCACTCGGTCGGCGAACTCGCCGCGGCCGCGGTCGCCGGAGTCCTCTCCGCCGACGACGCCGTCGCCCTCGCCGCCGTCCGCGGCGCGGAGATGGCGAAGGCCTGCGCACTCGAACCGACCGGCATGTCCGCGGTCCTCGGGGGCGACGAGGCCGAGGTGCTCGCCCGCCTCGACGAACTGGGCCTCGAACCGGCCAACCGCAACGCGGCGGGACAGATCGTCGCGGCAGGTCTGCTGTCGGCGCTCGAGGAACTCGCGGCCAACCCGCCGGAGAAGGCGCGGGTTCGCGCCCTGCCCGTCGCAGGCGCGTTCCACACCCGGTTCATGGCTCCCGCGCAGGAGGCCGTCACCGTGGCTGCGTCCAAGATCACACCGGGTGAACCCACCCGCACTCTGCTCTCCAACGCCGACGGCGCACCGGTCGCATCCGGAGCCGACGCACTGACTAAACTGGCCGCGCAGGTAACCCGACCTGTGCGTTGGGACCTGTGTACCGCAAGCCTGCGGACCGCGCAGGTCTCCGCGATTGCGGAACTTCCACCAGCCGGAACCCTCGTCGGTATCGCCAAGCGTGAAATGCGCGGCACGCCGACTCTGGCACTCAAGACCCCGGGGGATATCTCCGCGCTAGCCGAACTGACAGAACTCGGCTAGTTTGCTGCGCGCACCTCGGTGCGTGCAGGGCCCGCAGGCGCGGCCGATGGGGACGTGCCTGCACAACTCCAGATACATCTACACCGAATCAGAAGGGAGCCACTCAGTGGCCGCCACCCAGGAAGACATCATCGCCGGACTCGCGGAGATCATCGAGGAGGTCACCGGTATTGAGCCGTCCGAGGTGACCATCGAAAAGTCTTTCGTCGACGACCTCGACATCGACTCCCTCTCCATGGTTGAGATCGCCGTCCAGACCGAGGACAAGTACGGCGTGAAGATCCCCGACGAGGATCTCGCCGGACTGCGCACCGTCGGTGACGCCGTGTCCTACATCCAGAAGCTCGAAGCAGAAGGTGGCGCCGACGCGGAGGCCGTGAAGGCGAAGCTCGAAGCTGCCAAGAACGACGAGGAGTGAGCTCAGCCGTGACTTCCGCCTCGACCAACGGGAAGCAGTTCCCCAACATCGTCGTCACCAGCCTCGCGGCCACGACGTCGATCGCTGGTGACGTGGATGCCACGTGGAAAGGCCTGTTGGCCGGCGAGAGCGGCATCGACACCATCCGGGAAGCCTTCGTCACGGAGAACGACCTTCCGGTGACGATCGGCGGCAAGCTCAAGGTGTCGCCCGACGAGTCGCTGTCCCGGGTCGAGATCCGCCGGATGAGCTTCGTCGAGCGGCTGGCGCTCGTCCTGGGCCGTCAGGTCTGGGAGAACGCCGGCAGCCCGGAGGTCGACAAGGATCGCCTCGGCGTCGTGATCGGCACCGGACTGGGCGGCGGCGAAGCTCTGATCGACGCCGTCGAGAAGATGAAGGCCGGTGGGTACCGTAAGGTGTCGCCGTTCGCCGTTCAGATGGTGATGCCCAACGGTCCGTCGGCCACCGTCGGACTCGAGCTCGGGGCCCGCGCCGGAGTGATCACTCCCGTGTCGGCCTGTTCCTCGGGTTCCGAGGCCATCGCCCATGCGTACCGCATGCTGGTGATGGGCGACGCGGACATCATCGTCGCCGGTGGTGTGGAGGGTTACCTCGACGCCGTGCCGATCGCGAGCTTCGCGATGATGCGCGCGCTGAGCACCCGCAACGACGATCCGAAGGCGGCTTCGCGGCCGTTCGACAAGGATCGTGACGGCTTCGTGTTCGGTGAGGCCGGAGCGATGATGGTCCTCGAAACCGAGGAGCACGCCAAGGCTCGCGGTGCCACCATCCACGCCCGTCTGCTGGGCGCGGGAATCACCTCCGACGGGTTCCACATCGTCGCTCCCGATCCTTCGGGTTCGGGCGCTGCGCGGGCCATGACGAGGGCGATCGAGACTGCTGGATTGACGAAGACGGACATCCAGCACATCAACGCGCACGCCACGGCCACGCCGATCGGTGACACGGCAGAGGCGAACGCCATCAAGGCTGCCGTCGGCAACCATGCTGCGGTGTACGCACCGAAGTCCGCGTTGGGGCACTCGATCGGCGCCGTCGGTGCGCTCGAGGCGGTGCTCACGGTCCTGAGTCTGCGTGACGGAGTCATTCCGCCCACGCTGAATCTCGAGAATCAGGATCCAGAGATCGACCTSGATGTCGTCAAGGGTGAAGCCCGTTACGGCGAGATCGATTTCGCGATCAACAACTCGTTTGGTTTCGGTGGGCACAATGTCGCGCTCGCCTTCGGCCGGGCCTGACAGCCGGTCCTGCTAGCTCGCGGGTGGAGACCCCTTCTCTGAAGGGGTCTCCACCCATCGACAGCCCACCCGGGCCCGCCACAAGGAGGACGCGATGACAATCTTGGCACCCGCGACTAAGTCCGATGCGTCGATCGATCCGCGCGATCCCCTTGCGCGCCTGGAGAAGCTGTTCGACGCCGGGACGGTCGTCCCCCTGCATCCGCGTGACAAGTCCGGTGTGCTGGCCGCGTCCGGCAACATCGACGGTGTCCGCACCATCGCATACTGCTCCGATGCCACCGTCATGGGCGGCGCCATGGGCGTCGAAGGCTGCAAGCACATCGTGACGGCGATCGACACCGCCCTCGAGGAAGACGCCCCGATCGTGGGTCTCTGGCACTCGGGTGGCGCGCGTCTCGCCGAGGGCGTCGAGGCCCTGCACGCCGTCGGACTGGTCTTCGAGGCCATGGTCCGCGCGTCCGGCCGCGTCCCACAGATTTCCGTCGTCCTCGGCTTCGCGGCCGGCGGTGCGGCGTACGGTCCTGCGCTGACAGACATCGTCATCATGGCGCCCGAGGCCCGCGTCTTCGTCACCGGACCGGACGTGGTCCGCAGTGTCACCGGTGAGCAGGTCGACATGGTGTCCCTCGGCGGTCCCGACACGCACACGAAGAAGTCGGGTGTCGCGCACATCGCCGCCCACGACGAGGGCGACGCCCTGCACCGGGCACGCCGCCTGGTGTCGATGTTCTGCGAACAGGGCGAGTTCGATCAGGCCGCGGCCGCGCACGGCGACACCGATCTCCGCGCGCTCATGCCCGAGTCGGCGAAGCGCGCCTACGACGTCCGCCCGATCGTTCACGAACTTCTCGACAACGTCGAGGGCGAGTCGAGTTTCGAGGAACTGCAGGGCAATTACGCCCGCAGCATCGTCACCGGTCTCGGACGCCTCGGCGGCCGCACCGTCGGAGTCATCGCCAACAACCCGCTCCGCCTGGGTGGCTGCCTGAACTCGGAGAGCGCCGAGAAGTCGGCTCGTTTCGTCCGGCTGTGCAACGCATTCGGCATCCCGCTCGTCGTGGTCGTGGACGTGCCCGGCTACCTCCCCGGTGTGAGCATGGAATGGGAAGGCGTCGTGCGTCGCGGCGCCAAGCTGCTCCACGCGTTCGCCGAAGCGACCGTTCCCCGCGTGACGGTCGTGACCCGCAAGATCTACGGCGGTGCCTACATCGCCATGAACTCCCGCGCGCTCGGCGCCACCGCCGTCTACGCGTGGCCCGATGCCGAGGTCGCCGTCATGGGCGCCAAGGCCGCTGTCGGCATCCTGCACAAGCGCGCCCTGGCCGCAGCGCCGGAAGACGAGCGTGAGGCCCTGCACGAGCGTCTGGCCGTCGAGCACGAGAGCATCGCCGGTGGCGTCGACCGCGCCGTCGCGATCGGTGTGGTGGACGAAGAGATCGACCCTGCCAAGACGCGCAGTGTCGTCACCGCCGCCCTCGCCGCCGCCCCCTCCAGCCGCGGCGACCACAAGAACATCCCGCTGTGATCTGAGCTCTGGTCGAGAGAAGGCCCCCGCCGTTGTTGTGGCGGGGGCCTTTTCGCGTCCGTGAGCGGGGTGTCAGCCGACGTCGCGGCGCAACCAGGTGACCTCGGCGCCTTCTCCGCCGCTGCGGAACGGCTCGAGAGCCTCGTCCCACGCGGTTCCGAGTGCGTAGTCCAGTTCGGCGGCGATGTCGCCGCCCGCTTGCATCAGTGCCCGTAGCCGCATCTCCCCCACGACGACATCGCCGTTCGCGCTGGTGGAGCCGTGCCACAGACCCATGCCGGGCACGTGGCTGTACCGTTCGCCGTCTACGCCCTCACTGGCGTCCTCGGTGACCTCGAAGCGCAGCATCGGCCAGGCGCGGAGCGCGTTGACCAGCCGTGAGGCGGTGCCGACAGGCCCCACCCAGCTGGTGGTCGCGCGCAGAACGCCGTTGGAGGCCGGCTGCGAGGTCCATTTCAGGTTGGCTCGGCAGTCGAGGGTCGCGGTCAACGCCCATTCGATATGGGGGCACAACGCGGCGGGCGACGAGTGGATGTAGACAACACCAGCCGTCGCGTCCGCGAACTGATTCAATGCGCGCACTCGAGCCTCCTGCTTCGACGAGGGACGTCTTCCCCAACGGCCTCAGTCGGTGTGTGCAGCGGGCTCGGTTGACCAGTGTGCCTTGTGATGCCTGTGTTGCGCCAGTGATTCGAGCAATCGGTGTGTCATCGTCTTCTGCGTTCCGAGAGGATACCGTCGCTCAGCTCGGTCCACAGGGGCTTGGCCCAGTCGCCGAAATCCCGGTCCGTCAATGCGACGCACGCCAGTCCGGCGGCCGGATCGACCCACAGGAAGGTGCCGGACTGCCCGAAGTGGCCGAACGTCCGCGGCGAGTTGCCGGTGCCCGTCCAGTGCGGGCTCTTGCCCGAACGAATCTCGAATCCCAGACCCCAGTCGTTGGGCCGCTGTGAGCCGTATCCGGGCAGGATTCCGTCCAGCCCGGGAAACTGCACGGAGGTGGCGTCCGCGAACGTCTGAGGCGAAATGAGGGCCGGGCGGAACAGTTCTGCTGCGAACCGGCCGAGATCGCCCGCCGACGCCTGCGCTCCGTGGCCGGCGGGCCCGACGAGCGCGGACGCGCTCATGGACAGTGGGGCGAAGACGGATTCCGCGACGTAGTCGGCGAAATCGATCGACGTCTCGGCGGTGAGGAAGTCGGCGAGCACCTCGTAGCCGGCGCTCGAGTAGATCCGCTTGCGCTCCGGTGCCGTCTGCACCCGGTTCGCATCGAACGCGAGACCCGACGCGTGCGCCAGCAGGTGACGCACGGTCGAGCCCTCCGGGCCTGCGGGCTGGTCGAGTTCGACGGCCCCCTCCTCGGTGGCCACCAGGACTGCGTACGCACAGAGCAGTTTGGTCACCGAGGCCAGGGGGAAGACGCGCTGCTGGTCGCCGTACTCGCCGATCACCCCTTCGTCGTGCGACAGGACCACCGCCGCAGCGTTGTCCACGGGCCATCGGGCAATCTGATCGAGACTCTGCACCCGGTCAGCCTACGAGAGCGGCCCGCGGTCGGCTGCGGCGAGCCGTCACCAGTCGGCTTCGGTGTACCGGATGACGCCGCGAATGTTCTTGCCGTCGAGCATGTCCTGATACCCGTCGTTGACACCTTCGAGGGTGTAGGTGCGGGTGATCATGTCGTCGAGGTTCAGCTGCCCCGACTTGTACATGGCCAGCAGGTTCGGGATCTCGACCCGGGCGTTTCCGCCGCCGAAGATGGTGCCCTTCAGGTCCTTCTGCAGCATCGAGAAGAGGAACAGGTTCAGCTTGACGTCCATGTCGGTCATCGCACCCATGGCCGTGACGACGCACGTGCCGAACTTGCTGGTGAGCAAMAGTGCTTCCTCGACGTATTCGCCGTGCATCTCCCCGACCGTGATGATCGTCTTCTGCGCCATCAACCCGTTGGTGAGCGCGATGATCGGCTCGATTGCGGCCGCGGCACTCTCGAACGCGTGGGTGGCCCCGAACTTCAGTGCCTGTTCCCGCTTCCACGGCACCGGGTCGATGGCGAAGATCTGACGCGCCCCGGACGCCACCGCGCCCTGCAGTGCGCTCATGCCGACGCCGCCGACCCCCATGATGACGACGGATTCGCCCGGCTTCACCTCCGCCATCCGCGTCGCCGAACCCCAGCCGGTGGGTACGCCGCAGCCGACGAGGGCGGCGACGTCGAAGGGAATGTCCTTGTCGATCTTCACGACCGACGTCTCGTGCACGACCATGTAGGGCGAGAACGTCCCGAGGAGACACATCGGGATGACGTTTTCGCCGCGCGCGTGGATGCGGAAGGTGCCGTCGCTGATCGCCAGCCCGCTCAGGAGTCCCATTCCGAGGTCACAGAGATTCTGGTGTCCGGCCGAGCACGCCGGACAGCGTCCGCAGGCGGGCACGAACGAGAGCACGACGTGGTCGCCGACCTCGAGGTCCTTCACCTCCGGCCCCAACTTGGTGATGACGCCGGACCCTTCGTGACCGCCCATCACCGGGAAGGACGCCATCGGCATCGAACCGGTGACGATGTGGTGGTCGGAGTGGCACATTCCGGCGGCTTCCATGCGAATCTGCACCTCGCCCGCAACCGGATCACCGATCTCGATCTCCTCGACCGACCACGGCTCGTTCAGGCCCCACAGGATCGCACCCTTGGTCTTCATGTGACTTCCAACCCTTCATTCATGTCTGCGCATCTGCTGATGTGACGATAGACACAAACGGTCCGAATTGGAACACGTTCTACCGAATCGGGTCCGGGAATCCGAAACTGTTACCCCGACACGTCGTGGAGGTGATGGATCGGATCGTGGACGAAGTACTTGGCCAGCGACTCCACCGTGAAGGATGCGCCGTCGCTCCGCCGCCCGGTCCGCACCCGGAATTCGGGCGCGACGGCCGCGAAGTCGTCCGCCACCGCCGCGCCTGCCGTGCGCAGCTCGGCGTCCACGACGGCCGGATCCTGCTCGTTGTAGCGTTCGGCGACCGCGGTCTCGTCCTGATTCCAGTTCGGGAACAGTGGATCCGTCTCGTCGAGCACGATCCGGAGCCGGACGTCGAAGATCCGGAACACGTCGCGAACGTGTGCGGCGTACTCGAGCGCCGACCACGTCTGCTCGTCCGGCCGGACCGTCACGTCGGGGCGGGCGAGGACCGGCGACCAGGCCTCCGCGTTCGCCCGGACGAGAGCCGGGATGTCCTCGTACCGGATTGCCGCCGAGTCGAACCCGCAGTCGGGGCACGCCCGGTCGAGGACCCAGGTCCAGTTCTTCATGTCGGGAGTGATCGCCATGGCGGTCATCGTAGAACGGCCACAGGGCCCGCCGTGCGAATGCCGCCCACCGGTACGGTCGCGAGCATGCACGCCACCTTCCTCGGTGTTTCCACGATCCTGTTGTCCGACGGCGAGACGTCGCTGATGACGGACGGGTTCTTCTCCAGGCCGCCGCTCCTGCGCTCGGTACTCCGTCCGCTGCGCCCCGACGGTGCCGCCGTCGACCGGGCCCTCACGCGAACTCGAACCGACCGCCTCGCCGCCGTCCTCGTCGCGCACTCGCACTACGACCACGCGATGGACTCCCCCACGGTTGCGGAGCGCACCGGTGCGGAACTCGTCGGTTCGCCGTCGACGCGTCACATCGCCGAGGGTTACGGGTTCGCGATGGACCGGTTCCGGACGATCCAGGTGCGAACTCCCGTGAGGTACGGCGCATTCGAGGTGACGGCTCTACCCGCCGAGCACAGCCCCCGGGCGAAGTTCCCGGGCACGATCGAACACGCGGTGCACCCACCGGCATCGATCGGCGAATACGCGCAGGGCGAATGCTTCTCGTTCCATTTCGCGCACCCCGACGGCCGCGTCCTCGTCCACGCCAGTGCGAACTTCGTTCCCGGCGCGCTCGACGGATACGACGCCGACACCGTCTATCTCGGCATCGGCACACTCGGCAAGCAGTCCGACCGCTTCCGCCGCGACTACTGGGACGCACTCGTGACCCGGACCGGCGCACGGCGGGTGATCCCGATCCACTGGGACAACTTCTGGAAGCCACTCGACCGGCCGCTGACACCGCTCCCCCGCTTCGCCGACAACTTCCGGCGGTCCCTGCGGTTTCTCACCGAGAGAGGCCTGGCCGAAGGTGTCGACGTGCAACTCCCGGTTGCCTGGGAACGAGTCGATCCGCTGGCCTAGTCCGGGCTTCGCTCGCTCAGAGCTTGTAACCGATCGTCCGGAGCAACGCCTTGCGGTCGGCGACGTCGGCATCGGTCTCGACACCGGCGGGTGGGCGTCCGTCGATCACGCCGGCGATGCCCCGGCCGAGTTCCGTCTCGGCCACGATGATTTCGAGGGGGTTGGCGGTGGCGCAGAAGATGCCGCACACCTCCGGCACCTGCTTCAGCGTGTTCAGGACGTTGACCGGGTAGCCGTCCTCCAGGAACACGAAGAACGAGTGTCCCGCGCCGACCGCGACGGCGTTGCGGGTGGCCAACTCGACGAGACGGTCGTCGTTGCCGGAGCAGCGCACGAGGCGAGGACCCGAGGCCTCGCAGAACGCGACACCGAACCGGAGGTGCGGGCTCACTCCGACCAGGGCCTCGTGCACGTCCTCGACGGTCTTGATGAAGTGGGACTGTCCGACGATCACGTTCATGTCGTCGGGTTTGTCGATCGCCA
This sequence comes from Rhodococcus sp. P3_B8, assembly GCF_056402775.1. NCBI lineage: Bacteria > Bacillati > Actinomycetota > Actinomycetes > Mycobacteriales > Nocardiaceae > Rhodococcus > Rhodococcus sp. P3_B8. Next base: position 9,034 of record NZ_JBFUGT010000128.1, on the reverse strand, counting down.
CGATCTGCAGATCCACGATGGCCTCCTCGGATGCCTTTCAGTCTGCCCCGCTCCGGCACGGAGAACAACGACGGAGCGGGCGTTCGACTTCGGGGATCCGCGGACAACGGTGGGGCGGGCGGGGCTCGAACCCGCGACCAATGGATTATGAGTCCACGGCTCTAACCGACTGAGCTACCGCCCCATCGCCGCACTACTCGCGATCGCGGCGTGCCGATGTTACCGTGCGCCCGCCGTGGGCGCGTAGCCGGGACGAAGCCCGCCCTGACAGGACTTTTCGTGGTCGGCGAACCGAATCGTGTCCCGACGTGGGCACTGCCCCGTCGCCGTGTGTGCGAACGCGTCTTCCGGGGTACGCGGATGTGATCCGCACTGCGGAGGACCACGAGACGGGAGCACAGGATGAGCGTCGAACGACCAGGACCCGAACCGGACGATGCACCGGCGCTCGACGACGGAGGGGGCGTTCGGCCGGGTGACACGCCACCGGATGCCGGCCAGACCTCGGGGTTGTCGCATCCGCAGCCGATGCCGGGCCGGACGGTGCCGATCCTCGCGTTCATCGTGGTGGGTCTACTCGTCCTCGCGGTCGCGGCCTTCTTCGTCGCCCGCGTGTTTGCGTTGTTCGACTGAGGTGACCGGCGCGGACGCGTCTGCGACGAGTTCGTACCGTCGCCCGTACGTTTCAACGAGGGCCTGGATCGCGGCGACCACCGGCACCGACACCAGGGCGCCGACCGGGCCGAACAGCGAGGCGCCCACGATCACCGATCCGAACGCGACCGCGGGGTGGATCGAGACCGTCGCGGAGGTGATGCGCGGGTGCAGCACGTAGTTCTCGATCTGCTGGTAGACGGTCCCGAACACGATCACCCACACACCGTCCATCGGCTGGGACGCCGCTGCGATGATTGCGGGGAGGGCGATCGCGAGGTAGGTGCCCAGGGTGGGGACGAACTGCGAGACGATGCCGGTCCACAGCGCCAGCGGCAACCAGTAGGGCACGCCGATCGCCACGAGGAAGATGCCCGTGGCGACCGAACTCACCGCAGCGAGGATCAGCCGTGACACCACGTATCCGCCGGCCTTCTCGACCGAGATCTCCCACACCACCGAGATGGCCCGCTGTTGCCGCGCCGGGAACCAGCTCGAGATTGTGCGGCGAAGGGCAGGCCCCTGCGCGGACATGTAGAACACGAACAGCAGCAGCGTCAGCATCTGGAACACGACGCCGAGCAGCGACGACAACACACCCAGAACTCCCGGTGTGAACCGCTCGGCGAGGTCTCGGATGGTCTCGGGTGTGAGGTGGATCAGATCCTCGCCGGTCGCGAAGTCGGTGTCGAACACGCGATTGGACCAGTCGGTGACCGAGGACAACGCACCCGGCAGGGCCTTGAGGAGCTGGGCGAGTTGCTGGGCGAGCAGTGTCCCGAAGAGTGCCAGGAACCCGATGGCGAAGACGAACAGCGCGAACAGGACGAGCCCGGTGGCGGCTCCGCGCCGCAACCCCCGGCGCTCGAGCCAGTCGACGACCGGTTCGATGGTGATACTGAACAACCACGCGAGGAACAGCAACCCCAGAAAGCTCCGCAGGTTGACGAACAGCCACCCCGACAACTGGTAGGCGGCGACGGCCAGCAGGACGTAGAGGATCGAGGGCAGAAGCCACCGCGGGGCGTCGCCTGTGCCGAAGCGCCCGATCGACCCTGTCCGCCCGGTTTCGCGGCCGTCCTCGCTCATCGCACACCCCGCGATCGATTGCTGCCGATACAGCGGGAATGTACTCGCCCCGGAGGGTGCACCTGTCCGAATTGGCCGGGCGCAGCAGAAAACCCCGCCCGGATGAACCGGACGGGGTTTCGGTGCTCCCCCGGCTGGACTCGAACCAGCAACCGTCCGATTAACAGTCGGAAGCTCTGCCAATTGAGCTACAGGGGATTATTCTGCTGTGCTTCGACGTTCCCGGCGATGCGAGAGAAACTGTAGCGCATAGCCCCACCCCAGTACCAAATCGCCTGCCTGTCGACGCATCAGGCAGGATGGGTGCAGGTCGTTGTGCGTCGGGAGGAAGCGGGAATGATGCGGTTGTTGATCGGTATCGCTGCGGGGTACGTGCTGGGTACGCGAGCAGGACGTGTGCGCTACGAACAGATCAGCCGGGCCACCAAGGCCGTGGCCACCAGCCCGGCCACGAAGAAGGTGCTGCAGATGTCGCGTCAGAAGCTGTCCGACTCCCTGAACACTCAGCCGAAGCTCGAGCCCATGAAGCCGCTCGACGAGGAAACGACCATCCTGGTTCCCCAGGATCAGCTCAAGAAGAAGTAGACGGCGGCGGCCGGGTCAGCCGGCCATCCCGTCCCGGTTGGTGTCGCCGATCGCCTGATCGAGCAGGCTGCGGCGGTACTGCTCCAGGGCGACGAGGTCGCCGAGCAGCGAATGGAACTCGTCCGACGCCGTGGCCGGTGAAATGCGCTGCAGCTTGGACTTCAGTTCCGCCACCTGCTCCCCCACCCACACCTCCTGCAGGCGTGCGATCACGCCGGAGATGTATCGCGGCACGGTGTCCTCTTCGGCGGGCAACGGCTCGACGGCGAGTTCCGACACGAGCGACGCCGCGGTGACGTCGTCGACACCGCGGCTGACCGCGTCGACCCACTCGCCGCCGCCGAGTCCCGCGCTGGTGCCGCCGGACGCGATCATCGACTCACGGATCACGACGTACGTCGGATGCGTGAACGTCTCCACCGGCAGCGAGTCGAATACGGTGCCCGCGATCGCCGGGTACTGCAACGCACCCTTCAGTGCCTCGCGCTGCGCCCACAGCGTCGGATCGTTCGGCCGGGGCCGGGTGAGCCCGACCGGCAACTGCGGTGTGTCCTGGTCCTCGTCCCGGGCGGCCTTCTTCTTGAGCGGCGCAGGCAGCGACCCGCGGGTGGACGCCCGCTTGCGCGCCTCGTCCCGCACCCGCTGCCGGACGGCGGCGATGTCGTCCCAGCCCACCCAGCCGGACAACTGGACGGCGTAACTGTCCCGCAGCGTCGCTTCCTTGATCTGCGCGACCACCGGCACGGTGCGCCGCAGCGCCTCGACCCGGCCCTCGGCGGTCTCGAGGTCGTGCTCGGTGAGGATCGACTTGACCACGAACTCGAACATCGGTGTGCGACGCGCCACCAGGTCGCGGACGGCGGCGTCACCGGACTTCTGCCGCAACTCGCACGGGTCCATGCCCTCGGGTGCCACGGCGACGAACGTCTGCCCGGCCATCTTCTGGTCACCCTCGAACGCCTTCATCGCCGCGGCCTGGCCCGCGGCGTCCCCGTCGAACGTGTAGATGATCTCGCCGCGAAAGTAGCTGTCGTCCATCAGCAGTCGCCGCAGCATCGCGAGGTGGTCCTCACCGAACGCGGTGCCGCAGGCGGCGACGGCGGTCTTGACCCCGGCCAGGTGCATCGCCATGACGTCGGTGTATCCCTCGACCACCACGGCCTGATGCCCCTTGGCGATGTCGCGCTTGGCGAGGTCGAGCCCGAACAGCACCTGAGACTTCTTGTACAGCATGGTTTCCGGCGTGTTGACGTACTTGCCGGGCATGGTGTCGTCGTCGAACAACTTGCGGGCGCCGAACCCGATGACGTCGCCGGACAGGTTCCGGATGGGCCAGAGCAGGCGCCGGTGGAAGCGGTCGATGTGACCACGCCGCCCGGCTTTCGACAGGCCCGCAGCCTCGAGCTCCTTGACGTCGAAACCCTTGCCCAGCAGGTGCTTCGTGAGGATGTCCCAGCCGTCGGGTGCATACCCGCACCCGAACTGCTGCGCGGCCTGCGCGTCGAAGTTCCGTTCCGTCAGGTAGTCGCGGGCCGCCTGCGCGTCGGGTTCCTGCAGGCGCGCCGAGTAGAACTCCTGCGCGGCCGCGTTGGCCGCGACCAGCCGGGAGCGGGTGCCGCGGTCGCGTTGCACCGAGGTGCCGCCGCCCTCGTACGAGATGGTGTAGTTCAACCGGTCGGCGAGCTGCTCGACGGCCTCGACGAAACTGATGTGGTCGATCTTCTGGAGGAAGGAGTAGACGTCGCCGCCCTCGCCGCACCCGAAGCAGTGGTAGTGCCCGTGATTGGGCCGCACGTGGAACGACGGCGACTTCTCGTCGTGGAACGGGCACAGCCCCTTCATGGAGTCGCCGCCCGCGCGCTTGAGGGAGACGTACTCCCCCACGATGTCCTCGATCCGTGTGCGCTCGCGAATGGCCGCAACGTCACGATCAGGGATTCTGCCAGCCACGAACGACAGTCTAGGCGCTCCGCCGCAGCCCGAACTTCCGCCTCGGGGTCAGCAGTTCGACGGGGCGGGAATCCCGGCGAATCGGTCGCCGAGATAGCCGAATGCGGGACCGGCACCGAGCATGGTGGCGGTGCCGTGGTCGGCGCCCGGGATCACGTCGAACCGCACCGGCACACCCTGTGAGCAGTACCGGGCGACGGTGTTCTGTACCGGCCCGATGGCGACGAGGGGGTCCGCGCTGCCGTGCCAGACGAACATCGGCGTCCTCGGCACTCCCGGATACAGTTCGACGCTGTTCTCGTCCATCACCGAGCGGCCGGACGGATCGGCGAGGATGCCGGGACCGTTGGTCAGGTCGGGTAGCGACTTCCCCGCACCGGCGCCGAGGATCGAATCCGTGCACATGTTGCTCATCTGCGCCCGCAGGGCGAGTCCGTCGCCGTTGAGGCCGTCTCCGAGCGGTGACCGCGTCGGGTATTCACGCTCGAGACCGATGGCGGCCGCGAATCCCAGGCCGAACGCCTGCGAGCGGGTGCTGCCCAGCCGGTCGGCCAGTTCACCGATGTTGACCGGTGTGCCGCCCTGGGCCACGCCCACGATGTTCAGTTCCGGGGCGTAGGTGGGTGCGAGCGCCGCAGCCCAGTTGGTCGCCATGGCGCCGCCCGAATAGCCGGCCAGCCCGACCGGACTGCCACCGAGTCCTGCTTCCGGGAGCCGCTGCGCGGCGCGGACACCGTCGAGGACGAGCCGGCCGCCGAGTTTCGCGGCGCCGTATGCGCTGGTCGGTCCGAGGTGGTCGGGCACGGCGACGGCCCAGCCGCGCGCGAGCAGGGCGTTGAGGGCGGGCCCCTCCTGGATTCCGCCGTTGAACAGCTGATGGGACGGCGCGCACTCGAGCCCGAGCGCGTTGACGAAGGGCTGATAGGACACGAGCGGCCGGTTGGCCGGGGTGCCGCGGGGCACCAGCACCGTGGTGATCGCGGCGATGGGCGCTCCGGCGGAGTTGGTCGACTTGTACTTCACCTGCCAGGCGTCGGCGGTGGGGAAACCGGTGGCGGCGACCGGTCGGCTCGCCAGCACGTCACCGTCGGCGCGTCCCCCGACGTCGGTGGGCGCACCGTAGAACGGGTCGGGGTCCGCGAACGGGTACGCGGGCGCGGCGTGCGCCGCGGGTGGGGCCAGTAGGGCGGCACCGACCGCCACCGCCAGCGCTGCGGACGTCGAACCGATGATCTTGCGCACTGCAGACTTCATCCGGTCTCCCTGACCATTGGGTGCGAGCTGTCTCTAGACCTATTCGTAGCACCGCGGCGGCAGGATGGGTCCGGCTTCCGAACTTTGTCAGCCCCAGCTCGCCTGTGCTCCGAGACTGGACTTGTCGACCCGTTCGAGACGGCTCTCGGTGTAGGAGGCGATCTGGTCGACGACGACCCGGACCCGTGCGGGGTCGTCGGCCGCGGCGTTCCAGGCGGGAATCAGGATGGGGTCGAGACCGGCGGGTGCGGTCGCGAGCAGCCATTCGGCGACGCGGTGCACGCGGTCACGCTGGCGTGCCTGCCGCGCCCGGTGGCCGGCATCCGACATCACGTAGTTCAGTGCGAACGTCTTGAGCAGCGCCACCTCCGCCGCCACCACCGGCGGGACCACCAGGTCGGCGTCGTACCGGGCGACTGGCTTGTCGCCGTGGACGTCGCGGGTCCCGATGATCGCGGCGGTCGCGAACCGGCCTACCAGTTCGCTGGTGAGGTTCTTCAGGGCGACCGAACTGGTGAGCGTGCCGTCGTAGCTGCCCACCTCGACGACGACGGGCAGACGACTCAACCGCGTCGCGGCCTCGACCAGTTCCTCCACGTCGAGGCCCGGGAACTCCGACGCACCGAATTCGGCGAGCGCCCGCTGATCCACCGGATCGGCCAGTGAACGCAGATCGATGCGCCCGTCGATCACGCCGTCCTCGACGTCGTGCACGGAATAGGCGACGTCGTCGGCCCAATCCATGACCTGCGCCTCGAGGCACTGGTGGCCGTCGGGGGCACCCTCGCGGATCCACGCGAGCACGTCGGCGTCGTCGTCGTAGGCCCCGAACTTCGCGCCGGGGCGCGGCCGGGTCCACGGGTACTTGATCGCCGCGTCCAGCGACGCGCGGGTCAGGTTGAGCCCGGCACTGCTTCCGTCGGGGTAGAGCACCTTCGGTTCGAGGCTCGTGAGGATGCGCAGATTCTGGGCGTTGCCCTCGAACCCCCCGCAGCTTTCCGCGACCTCGTCGAGGGCCTTCTCCCCGTTGTGACCGTACGGCGGGTGGCCGATGTCGTGCGCGAGGCCGGCGAGGTCCACCAGATCGGGATCGCAGCCGAGACCGTCGGCGATTCCGCGACCGATCTGCGCAACCTCGATCGAGTGCGTCAACCGTGTCCGCGGAGTGTCACCGTCCCGGGGGCCCACCACCTGGGTCTTGTCGGCGAGTCTGCGGAGCGCGGCCGAGTGCTGGACGCGGGCGCGGTCGCGGGAGAAGACGGATCGGTGTTGCGCGGCCGCGATCTGGCTGCCCGGGATTCCCGCCCGTTTCGGTGCCTCGCGGACCCGGCGGGCGACGTCGTGCGCGGAGTACACGTCGCCGAGGGGTGTCGTGTGTGCTGTCATCGAATGTCTACTGTCCCGCCGTGTAGGGGAAGTCGGCCGAGAAGTGGGTGAGCTGGTACCAGATCAACGCCCCTGTCTCCCGGGCGATCCCGTGCAACTGGGATTCGCGGGTGAACACGGCGGGCCCCTGCCGGGTGGGCGCCGTCCACGCGTCGAGTCCGGCGTCGCGTGCCATCGTCCGCGTCCGCAGCGAATGCCACGGGTCGCTGACCAGGACCGCCGAATCGATGCCCTGCGCCCCCATCGCCTCACTCACCGCCTCGATGCTGAGCAGGGTGTCGGACCCCTCCTCGACCGCGGTGATGCTGTCGGCGGGGACGCCGCGCGAGATCAGATAGTTCTTGCCGGACGCCGCCTCGGTGTACTCGTCGCCCTCCTGTTTGCCGCCGACCGTGATGACCTCGGGGGCCACCCCGCGCTCGTACAGCTTGTACGCCTGCTCGAGCCGGGCCTCGAACACCGACGACGGGGTTCCCGAGTACTGGGCGGCCCCGAGCACGACGATCGCGTCGGCGGCGGACGTGTCGTCGATCCGCGCGACCTGCCACACCCGGACCGCGGTGCCGAGCACCAGCGCGGCGGCGAGGAGGACCACGCCGGCGATGATCCGGCGGGTCCACCGGGCCAGCGTGCCGGCGAACCCCAGGCGCGCAGGACGGCGCGGGAGGTCGTGGCGTTCACGGCTCGGTGCAGAATTCACTCCCTGATTCTGCCAGCTGTCGCCGAACTGTCCCGATGACGACTCGCCACACCCGATAGATTTGCTGCCATGCCACTCGCACCGCGCCTCGAGCAGACGCCGTCGTTCCGCTCCCGACTTCCCCGTGCTCGGCGGTTCGCCGCCGTCGGCGCCGTCTCCGCACTCCTGACTCTCGTGGCGATCCTGTTCTCTCCCGCGAGCGCCTCGGCGGACGCACCGTTCCGTCTTCCCGGGCAGATCACGGACACCGTCGGCGTGCTCGACGCCGACCAGCAGAGCGACGTCCAGGCCGCGATCGACCAGCTGTACGACGAGCACAAGGTGYGGTTGTGGGTGGTGTACGTGCCCGACTTCAACGGGCTCGGCGCCGGTCCGTGGGCGGATCAGACGGCGCAGGCGTCCTCGCTCGGCGACCGCGACGCCCTGCTCGCGGTCGCGACGGTCGACCGCGAGTACGCCCTCATCGCGCCGGACGGACTGTCGGAGATCACCAGCGACGAGGCCGAGTCGATCCGGGTGGATGCGGTGGAACCCGCCCTGCGCGAGGAGGATTGGGCCGGAGGCGCGATCGCCGCAGCAGGCGGCCTGGGCGACGCGATGACTCCGGGCGAAGGAATGTCGGTGCGCACACTGCTGATCGGCGGCGGTGTGGTCGTCGTGGGTGCGGGTGGCGTGGTGCTGTATTCGCGGAAGAAGAAGCACGACCGCACCCGGGCCGGCGTCGAGGCGGCGCGCAGCATCAGCCCCGAGGACACCGCCGCGCTGACGGCGCTCCCGCTGCCGACGCTGGACGAGCGCGCCAAGGAGGTGCTCGTCGAGACCGACGACGCGCTGCGTACGAGTCAGGAGGAACTCGACCTGGCCCGCGGCGAATTCGGCGAGCAGGCCACAGCATCGTTCACGGCGGCGTTCGACACGGCGAAGGCGACGCTCGCGGCCGCGTTCACCGTCCGTCAGCGACTCGACGACGCGATCCCCGAGACCCCGCAGCAGCAACGGGAGATGCTCATCGACATCATCACCTCGTGCGGGCGCGCCGACCGCGAACTCAATGAGCGGGTCCAGGAGTTCGACGGACTCCGGGACCTGCTGATCAACGCCCCCGACCGACTCGACGGGCTCACCCGGGACATGGTCGCGCTGACCGTGCGCATCCCCGATTCCACGCAGACGCTCGCCACCCTGCAGACCGAATTCCCGGCCGCCGCACTCGCTTCCGTCGCCCACAACGTGACGATGGCGGAGGAGCGGCTCGCGTTCGCGGAACGGGCCGTGGCCGACGGACGGGACGCGGTCGCCCTGCCGCCCGGGAAGCAGGGACCGGCGGTGTCGGCGATCCGCGGAGCCGAGGGCGCCCTCGAACAGGCCCGGACGCTGCTCGACGCCGTCGACCACGCCGCGGAAGACATCCGGCAC
>NZ_JBFUGT010000127.1:0-18092 GCF_056402775.1 Rhodococcus sp. P3_B8 | reverse complement strand
CCCGGAACTCGTCATTGAGCACTTCCTCGAGGCTGCCGGCCTGCCGGGCGCGGCGCAGCGATGTCAGGGTGACCGCGCACGCGGTCGGCGACTTCGAGCGCACCTGCTCGGCCGCCTTCTCCGCCTCGGGCACCCCACTGCCGCGCAGCCGGGCGACGATGTCGGCGACACTGTCGGCCGAGTACGCGGCGTCGATCCAGCCCTGCTGCGCCAGCAACTCCGAGACGGGAGCCGGTTCGGTGAACTGTGCGAGCGCCTCCTGAACCGACGTCGTCGACAGCGCGTCGAGGAACTGCTCGACCTTCTCCGACGGGATGAAGTGGTCGGCGAAACCGCACGCGATCGCATCGCCGGCACTGAGCCGGGCGGTSGTCAGGGCGATGTGGGTGCCCAACTCGCCCGGGGYRCGGGCGAGCAGGTAGGTGCCCCCGACATCGGGGACGAAACCGATCCCGGTCTCGGGCATCCCGATCATCGACCGCTCGGTGACGATCCGCACGCTGCCGTGCGCCGACACCCCGACCCCRCCGCCCATCACGATGCCGTCCATGATCGCCACATACGGYTTGCCGTAGCCCGCGATGGCCGCGTTGAGGATGTACTCCTCGCGCCAGAACTCCCGCGAACCGGTGCCCCCGTCCTTSGCGTCGTGGTAGATCGAGACGATGTCGCCGCCGGCGCACAGGCCACGCTCACCCGCACCGGTGATCACCACCGCCCGCACCGCGTCGTCGCCGGACCACTCGGCCAAGGCCGCCGCGATCTGCCGCACCATCGCATGATTGAGGGCGTTGATCGCCCTGGGCCGATTGAGCACGATRCGGCCCAGACCGTCCCGCTTCTCGACAATTACCTCAGATTCAGAATTCACGTAGGTCACCCTGCCGTTCCACTATTTCCGACGACGCTSCGGGCGATGACCACCCGCATGATCTCGTTGCTGCCTTCGAGGATCTGGTGCACCCGCAGGTCCCGSACGATCTTCTCGATTCCGTACTCSGCAAGATAGCCGTAACCSCCGTGCAGCTGCAGCGCCTTGTTSGCCACCTCGAAACCGGTGTCGGTGGCGAAGCGTTTGGCCATCGCACACAGTTCGACGACATCGGGRGCACCGTCCTCGAGCGCGGCCGCCGCCCGCCACAGCAGGGTGCGGGCCGCCTCCAGTTCGGTGCGCATGTCGGCGAGCTGAAACTGCAGCGCCTGCGAGTCGATCAGCGGCGAMCCGAACGCCTTCCGGTCCGTCAGGTAGGCGACGGCCCGCTCCAACGCGGTCTGCGCGCCGCCCACCGAGCACGCCGCGATGTTGAGCCGGCCACCGTTGAGGCCGGCCATCGCGATCCGGAAGCCACCGCCCTCGGAACCGAGCAGATTCGCCGCCGGCACCCGCACGTCCTCGAAGATCACCTGACGGGTGGGCTGAGCGTTCCAGCCCATCTTCACCTCGTTCGGCCCGAASGACAGACCCGGCGACCCCTTCGGGACGATGAACGCCGAAATCCCCCGCGGCCCGCCCTCCCCGGTGCGGGCCATCACCACGTACACMTCSGASGTGCCGGCACCGGAGATGAACTGCTTGACCCCGTTCAGSACGTAGTCGTCGCCGTCGCGGACCGCCCTGGTACTCARCGCCGCCGCATCCGAACCGGCACCCGGCTCGGTCAGRCAGTAACTGCCCAGCTGATCCATCGAACACAACCCCGGCACCCACGCACGGCGCTGCTCGTCGGTGCCGAACCTGTCGATCATCCACGTGACCATGTTGTGGATGGAAATGTAGGCGGCGATCGACGGGCACCCCTTCGCGAGCTGCTCGAAGATGCGGGCGGCATCGACACGAGTGAGCTCGGATCCACCCACGTCCTCGCGGATGTAGATCCCACCCATCCCCAACGACGCCGCCTTACGCAGGACATCCACAGGGAAATGCTTGGCCTGATCCCATTCCACGGCGTGCGGCGCGAGATGCTCGGCCGCGAAGTCGCGGGCAGTGTCGCTGATCGCCCGCTCGTCATCGGTCAAGGTGAACATATAGACCCTTTCAGATCGGGGAAGTTGGAAGTACTATAGTTGGACATCCACGCAAATTGCCAGTGGGTGTGACCCACTCCAAACCGGAACCGCTTCGAAACGGGAAGTGCCGACACAGTCCCGTCCACCTGAACGCGAGTTTCGCGAAATACACACTCAGGGTGTTCATTCGATGCCCATTCCGGACAACTAGGAGGCTTCCGGTGGCCACCGCGCAACCACCCCACTCGGCGCCGGCTGCCGACTCTGTGGCGCCGTACACGTCGCTGATCGCCGCCGTCCTGCAGACGCAGAAGCTGATCAGCCATCAACTCAACTCTGCGTTGCGTCCGCTCGGGCTGTCCTTCGCCCGGTACGAGGTATTGGCGATGCTGGTCGCCGCGCACGGCCCACTGCCGATGGTGCGGATCGTCCGCGCTCTGGACAGGCATCCCACCACGATCGGAACGCTGATCGACGGGCTCGAAGGTTCCGGGTTGGCCTTACGGACGATCAATCGCGCCGATCGCCGTTCGACCCTCGTCACGATCACCGACAAGGGTCGCGAGGTGGCAACCTCGGCGACCCGCGCCCTCGATGCCGTCGCCCTCGCGGACCCGAAGGTCATGCACCGTCTCCACGAGGACCTGCAACAGCTCCTCTCGGCCACCCGACGTGCATCGACCGCTGCACCGGGCGGACGCCACACCACGGCGGTCGAGCTATCGGGAGGCCGGCCGTGATCGACGCACGCAACATCCGCTCGGATGACCTTCGGTACCTGCTCGCCGTCGCGCGAACCGGTCGCCGCCAATCCGCGGCACTGGACCTGGGTGTCGACCACACCACCGTCTCGAGGCGAATACGCGCCCTCGAGAAGGCCCTGGGTGTCCGTCTGCTGCAGCGCAGTGCCGACAGCTGGGAGCTGACCGATGTCGGCCGATCGATCGCGGAGAAGGCACGACTGATCGAGGAAGCCGTTCAGGAAACCGCCGACGTGGTCCTCGGGATCAGTGAGAATGCACTCCGAGGAACCATCCGGATCACCGCCCCGGACGGATTCGGATCGTTGTTCGTCGCTCCCGCACTGGCCAAGCTGCGAATGAGTCACCCACACCTTGTCGTCGAGTTGATCACCGATACAAGGCAATTGAATCTCTATCAATCAGGGTTCGACCTCGCGGTCGCGGTGGGCACACCGATCACCAGTCGGCTGGTCTCCGAACGTGTGTGCCAGTACTCGCTGGGGTTGTACGGCAGCGAGGAGTACTTTCGCGAGCACGGCGAACCCGGCAGTCTGGACGAGCTGACAGCGCACCCGCTGGTCTTCTTCGTCGACTCCTTGCTGCAGGTCGGGGATCTCGACTTGAGCCGGCATCTGCCCGGTGTCGCGGCAAAGTTCATGTCCACCAACATCTTCGCTCATGTTGCTGCCACGCGTTCCGGCGGCGGCATCGGGCTGTTGCCGGCGTTCATGGCGGACCAGCACGCCGATCTGCGCAGGATCTTGCCTGATGCCGTCGATGTTCGGCTCGCCTTCTCCCTGGCCGCGCGCCGCGAAAGCCTCACCAATCCCGCGGTCCAGGCAGTCCGGCAGGCGATTCAGGAAGAGGCGCGCAGTCGGCGAGACGAACTGGTCCCCACTGTGTAGTTGCCGGGCGCACCAGGGGCGGCGCCGCAGGACGCAGACTCCTGCAACGCCGCTGACCGGTGCGCCAGTCGGACTCTCACCGAATTCATGCCCGCGCGGGCACCATCGCATCGAGCGGATCGGTGGCGTCGACCGAGTCGAGCCAGTCGAGGATCTGTTCGGTGTGCTGTCCGAGCACCGGGGGCGCAGCATGCGCGGTCCGCACCAGCGACTCACCGTTGGCCGTTTCCATCCGCAAGGACGGACCCGGCAACTGCACCGGTCCCACCACCGGGTGCTCGACCTCGAGGAGCAGTCCCTGGCTGCGGGTCTGCTCCCACTCGTAGACCTCGTCGATCGTGCGGATCGACCCCGCCGGAACACCCGCGGCCTCGAGCGCGGCGAGGACATCGACCCGCGTGCGGTCGGCGAAGTCGGCCTCGATCGTGGCGATCAACGCCTCCCGCGCCGCGACCCGGTCTCGGTTGACCGCGAACCGCGGATCCTGGGCCGACAGACCGGCCACCGGGGCGAACTTCGCCCAGATCGCCTCGCTGCCGACCGCGATTTGAACGTAGCCGTCGGCGCAGCGGAAGCTTCCGTACGGTGCGATCTGCGGGTGGTGATTGCCGGACCGCTGCGCGACCTGCTCGCCGACCGTCCATTTGGTGCCCTGGAAGGTGTGGGCGCTGATCGCGGCGGCCAACAGGGACGTCCGCACGACCATGCCCTTGCCGGTCTTTTCCCTCGATGCCAGTGCAGCCGAGACACCCGTGGCGCCGTGGACACCGGCGAGGACGTCGGCGATCGGGACTCCGATCCGCGTCGGTTCCCCGTCGGGGTCTCCGGTCACCGACATCAGCCCGGCTTCGCCCTGGGCGATCTGGTCGTAGCCGGCGCGGGATCCCTCCGGCCCGTCATGCCCGAAGCCGGTGATCGACAACGTGATCAGGCGCGGGTTGAGTTCCTCGAGCACGTCGGCCGCAAAGCCGAGCCGGTCGAACGCGCCCGGCCGCAGGTTCTCGATCAGCACGTCCGCGCGCCGGATCAGGCGGCGCAGCGCATCCTTGCCGTGCTCGGATTTGAGGTCGAGGACGATCGATTCCTTGTTCCGGTTCGCCGACATGAAGTAAGACGACTGCGGGTCGTCGGCCGGCCCGACGAACGGCGGCCCCCACGTGCGGGAGTCGTCGCCGGTGCCCGGGGCTTCGACCTTGATCACCCGGGCACCGAGGTCACCGAGCATCATTGCGGCGATGGGTCCCGCCAAAGCGCGGGAGAGGTCGAGCACGAGGATGTCGTTCAGTGGTCCGACAGTCATGGTGTGCCTCCCTTCTCAGAGTGTGCGCAGGCGCACGTTGACCTGCTTGGTCTGGGTGAAGCCGGCGATCATGCCCTCGAGCGACACTTCGCGGCCGAGGCCACTCTGCTTGTATCCGCCGTAGGACTGGCCGACCATCTGGCCGCCGCCCTGGTTGACCTGCACCCATCCGGTTTCGAGGGCGTGGGCGGTGGACAGCGCCAGATCGAGGTTGTGTGTCCACACGTATGCGGCCAGACCGTAGTGTGAGTCGTTGGCCATCTCGATGACGTCGGAGTGGTCGTTCCACGGGATCGCGACGAGCGCGGGTCCGAAGATTTCCTCACGGGACAGGCGCCAGGAGTTGTCGGCACCGGAGAATACGGTCGGTCCCATGTAGTAGCCGTCGGAGTTGGGAACCTTGGCGGGGGATCCGTCGAGGACGGTGGCAACCTGGGACGAGCTCAGACCGTCGTCGAGGAATCCGCACACGGAGGCGAACTGCGTCTCGTTGATGATGGCGCCCATGTCCGTGGACTCATCCAGCGGGTTCCCGACCTTCAGGGCGGCCAACGTGTTCACCAGCCGGTCGAGGACCTCGTCGTAGATGTCCTGGTGCAGGAACAACCGGGACCCGGCGGTGCAGCTCTGCCCCTGACGGTGCACGCGGGTCGAGAGCAGCAGTTGGTTGATGAAGTCGTCGTCGATGTTGACGTCGGGGAAAACGATCGAGGGATTCTTGCCGCCGAGTTCGAGGGAGACGTGCGCCAACCGGCCACCGGCCTCGCGGGCAACATGGCGCCCCACCTCGGTCGAGCCGGTGAAGGAGATCTTGTCGACCTCGGGGTGCTGGACCATCGCTTCGCCGGCGACCCTGCCGGATCCGGTGATGACGTTGAGGACACCGGCGGGCAGGAACTCGGCGCAGATCTCGGCAAGCAGCAACACGCTCAGTGGGGCCGCCTCGGCAGCCTTGACCACGACGGTGTTTCCCGCGACGAGGGCCGCGGGGATCTTGAATCCGGCGATCATCAGCGGTGAATTCCAGGGCAGGATGCATCCGATGACGCCGAGCGGCTCCTGCCGGGTGTACTGGAGCTGATCGTCACCGGCGGGCAGAACCGTGCCCTTGATCTCGCCGGCGACACCGGCGAAGTACCGGAACAGGTTCGCCAGGGTGGCGACCTCGGGTCGGGCCTGGGTGCGCAGCGCGTTGCCGGTGTCGAGGGCGGTGAGGCGGGCCAGTTCCTCGGCCCGCGCGTCGATGGCGTCGGCGATCTGGCTCAGGATCCGGCCTCGCGCCGTGAAGTGCTGAGACCGCCACCGAGGGAAGGCTTTCTGCGCAGCACGCACCGCGCGATCGACGTCCTCGGTGCCCGAGGACGGGACACGGCCGATCACATGCTCACGCAGAATCGGGGTGGTCACCTCACTCCACTGACCGGACAGGGCTTCCACCCAGGCCCCGTCGACGAACATCGGGTAGTCGCGGACCTCGGGAATGCCGAGCTCAGCGAGTGAGGTTTGTGTGGAGGTCATGTCGGAATCTCCTTGATATACGGATGGCTCTGCTGGGATGCAGGGAACAGCGTTCAGGTGGACGGAGCGACGCTTCCGCGCTCGGACAGCGCGCCGATCGCGTGGGCGTAGACCTCGTCGACCTCACCTTCTGCATCGACCGACAGAAGAAGCGGAGAGTAGTAGTCGAGCAGCGGTCGGGTCTCGTCGTGATAGACCCGCAGACGTCGACGAATGACACCCTCGGTGTCGTCGGCGCGGCCACGGGCCAGCATCCGTTCGACGACTGCATCGTCCGCTATCGAGAAATCCAGGACGGCGTCGATCTGGCTCAGCTGCCGGCCGAGGAGCTCATCGAGCGCGGTCGCCTGAGCCACGGTGCGGGGGAAGCCGTCCAGAATGAATCCCGTGCCCGTGTCGCCGGCAGCGAGGCGCTCCGCCACCATCCCGATGGTGACCTCGTCCGGGACCAGTTCGCCCGCGTCGAGGAACGACTTCGCCGTCTGTCCGAGTTCCGTGCCCTGCGCGATATGGGAACGGAACAGGTCACCAGTCGAGATATGAGGGAGCTGCAGCGCCGTCGAAAGCAACAGCGCCTGAGTGCCTTTACCGGCTCCCGGCGGCCCTGTCAGAATGATGCGCACAACGAATTCCTTTCACATCGAGCAGCGCCTCACACCCGGTGCCGCGGCACAGGGCGAGGTCTACGTGGGAGGGCTACGACTGTTGTTCCTGCGCGTCGTATGCACCAGCACGGATCGCCGTCACGATCGCGGAGAAATCACGACCCGGGCCGTCCTGGGCGACGAACTGTTCGTAGAGTTCGGTGGCGCGCCGTCCGAGAGCCGTATCGACACCGTTGTCCGCCGCGGCGGCCTGCGCGAGTCGAAGGTCCTTGAGCATCAACGCGCTCGCGAACCCGCCGGCGTAGTCGCGGTTGGCGGGGCTGGTGGGAACCGGTCCGGGAACCGGGCAGTTCGTGGTCAACGCCCAGCACTGACCGGACGCGGTCGACGAGACGTCGAACAGGGCCTGGTCGGTCAGGCCCAGCTGCGCGCCCAGCGCAAATGCTTCGCTGACGGCGATCATGGAGATCCCCAGGATCATGTTGTTGCAGATCTTCGCGGCCTGACCTGCTCCGGAGTCGCCGCATCGGACGATACGGGACCCCATGGCGTCCAGGAGCGAGCTCGCCTGGTCCACCGCGTCGGCCGGGCCACCGACCATGAACGTGAGGGTCCCACCGTCGGCGGCGACGGTTCCTCCGGACACCGGGGCGTCCACCGCCCGATGCCCGGCGCCGACGGCCAGTTCAGCTGCTGCCCGCGCGTCGGCGACATCGATCGTCGAGCAGTCGAGGAAGAGGGTTCCCTGCGCTGCGGCCGGGACCAGATCGGCGTAGACGTCGAGTACATGCTTGCCGCTGGGCAGCATGGTGATGATCACGTCGGCGCACTCGGCGGCGGCGACCGCACTGGCAGCGGGGGCGATTCCGCGTGATTGCGCTTCCCCCGCTGCTTCCGGGGAGGGGTCGAATCCGGTAACAGAGTGGCCCTTACATACTAGATTCGTGGCCATACCCAAGCCCATGTTACCGAGCCCGAGGAAAGCGATCTTGCTCATCGTGTACTCCTAGCGATGTGGTAGCCGACGTTCCACGCTCGGCCCGAGGATGCTGCCGGTAAGTGGCATCGACTCGCCCGAGCTCGTGGGATCAGTCCCGAGAATCACTCCGCGTCGCGCAGCTTCTGTGGGGGCCGTAACCAAGTGTGCCCGGAGAAGGAGCACCGGGGAATCACCGATCCTGCAATGGGGATGTGCAGAATTGCATCACCACGATCGAAGTGAATCGAACCTGCTGACCTGTGTTCCCTGTGATGCGGTCTTGCCCGCGTCACAGACCTGGGCCAGACACTGGGTCTTCTGGCTGCGACGCCGAGGAAGATGTCAGATCGGGTCGGTTACTCGACACTCAGAGCGCCCCAGCAAGCAACGGGTCGCATCTGTCACGCACCGCCGCGGATTACCGCCGGAGCAAAACCTGGCGTACCCGACGCACCTTTTAACCGCACAGGGCGGGTGAAGAATTCAATCTGGCCGCATCTCGGGTGGAGGTGGACGGAGCCGTTGTGCGCCAGAGTAGCGGAGACCTACTCGGCATTGGTGATGATCGCTCCGGCCTTGTCGGGAACCGATGCCAGACGGGCGGCGGCCGCCGCCGACCACAATGATGGACCGACGTAACTGATCATTGTGATCGGCGACCTGAGCGGACAGATCGACACCTACCGCTGCTGCGCGCGACCGTCCGGCAAGACCCGACCGACTATTACTGTGACTTCGCGTTTGCGTGAGTTGTGCGGCGGGTCATGTAGTTCGCTGCGTTCGCCCGAATGTTGTCGACTTCCTCATCGGTGAGGGGACGTCGGACCTTGGCCGGTACTCCAGCGACCAATGATCGGGGTGGCACGACGGTTCGTTCGGGCACCAGGGCGCCGGCGGCGACAAGGCTGTCCTCCCCTATCTCGGCGTCATTCATAATGACTGCGCCCATGCCGATGAGGACGTTGTCGCTGATTGTGCATCCGTGGACGGTGGCGTTGTGGCCGATGGAGACACCGTCACCGATGGTGGCGGGACTGCCTGGGTCGGCGTGGATCGCGCACCCGTCCTGCACGTTGGTTCGCGATCCGATGGTGACTGTTTCGTCGTCGGCCCGGATCACGGCGTTGTACCAGATTCCGGATTCGGATCCGATGGTGACGGCACCGACCACGACGGCGGTCGGTGCTATCCAGGCGTCCGGTGCGATGGCAGGCGTCCGGGCGTCATCGAGGGTGAGGATCATGTTGTCCTTGGTGAAGTGTTGGTTCGGTGCGGACACCGCTGCGGGGGCGACGTCGCTTCGACGTGGGTGGGCAAGTCTGGTGTTTCAACCGTGGATGTGCAGTACGGCACCAGGATTCAGAACTGCGGTGGGATCGAAGGCGTGTTTGACCGCTTGATGGACCTCGATGTTCACGGGATCGAGTTCCTTGCGCAGCCACCCGGCCTTCAGACGACCGACACCATGTTCACCGGTGATGGTTCCCCCTAGCTCGAGGGCCTTCTGGGTGATCTCATTGAACGCTTCCAGCGCGGCATCACGGCTGGCGGCATCAGTCTTGTCATAGATGACGGTGGGGTGAAGGTTGCCGTCCCCGGCGTGGCCGAACACTCCGATCGTCAGTCCGGTCTGCTGCGCGATCTGCTCGATCGCCGCGATGAGATCGGTGATGTGTGAGCACGGTACGCAGACGTCGTCGAGTAACCAGTCACCGAGCCGTTCGAGGGCGGGTAGGGCTTGACGCCGCGCTTCGAGCAGCATCTCCGCTTCGGTTGGGTCGGAACTGACAACGATCTCGCCGGCGCCGTGGCTCGTGCAGTGCTGTTCGATGTCGGCGAGCACGCTGGGCGCATCGACTCCATCATGCTGAATGAGCAGCAGCGCGGCTGTGTCGTCGCCGATACCCATTTTGGTCATGTCGTCGACTGCCTTGACGGTGGTGCGATCGAGAATCTCCAGCATGGATGGGGTGATGCCGGCACCGGACATCGCCTTGACTGCTTTACCGGCACCGTCGAGGGTGGGAAACGATGCAACAAGGGTCTGTGGCTGGCGCGGGGCCGGGAGTAGTCGCAGCGTGATCTCGGTGATGATGGCGAGGGTTCCCTCGGAACCGACGAGAAGGCTGGTGAGGTCGTAGCCGGCGGTACCTTTCACCGTTCGCCGCCCGGTTCGCACGATGCGACCGTCGGCGAGCACGCATTCGAGCGCAAGGACGAAATCGCCGGTGACGCCGTATTTGACGCAGCACATGCCGCCCGCGTTGGTGGCGACATTGCCGCCGATCGTGCAGAACTCCACACTCCCGGGGTCGGGCGGGTAGTACAGACCGGCCTTGCTGACGTAGTTGCGGAGTTCTGCGGTGATGACGCCCGGCTCGACGACGACGATGCGGTTGTCGGTGTCGAGTTCGCGGATGGCGGTCATGCGGTGCAGGCTCAGCACGATCGCGTCGGCTGGTGTGTTGGCCCCGCCGCTGAGCCCGCTGCCGGCGCCGCGGGGCACGATTGCGACCCCGTGGGCGTGGGCTACGCGAACACAGGCAGCGACTTCCTCGGTGGTCCGGGGCATGGCCACCGCGACGGGCAGTGCGCGATCGGTGAACTGCGATTGATCCGCGGCGTAGCTGGCGACGACGTCGGGATCGGTGGTGATGATCTGGGCAGGGAGGCTGTCGATGAGCCGGTCGATCGCAGTGGAGTCGGTAATCACTGGGTGGCTTCCGCTGGTTCGGACAGGGCGAGTTCGAATGTCATGGCAATGGGATTGTGTCCTCGGACGAGTGCGCCGCTGTAGACGTTCCCGTCGACAGCTGCAGCAGCGCATGTTAGTTCGGCTCGGATAGTGCCGGTTTCATCGCGGCGAACTCCTCCGTCGAGGTACATGACCTCAACGGCGGGCCCCGGGGCGCTGACGAGCTGGTCGCCTTGGACCAGGGTGGCACCGACGAAGGAACCGATCTTGCCGCGGATGACCGCGGTCTCGAAACCGTGCTCTTCAGCGAGATTCTCGATCGCTTCGATGATGTCGATGTTGGGGTGGACCCGGGCGACGACTGAGCGCAAGCCACCGGATGCGTTGACCGCGTGTTTTGTGGGGACGGCAGGCTGTGGCTGGAACACCGGGAAGTTGATCTCGGTGTCGGGTAGAACGGTCATCGCGACGTCGCGGCTGGCGTACAGGTCGGCGGTCACGCCGGGACCGACAATGACCGACTCTGGGATGAGATGTCCGGCGCGCATGATCCCGTCGGCGTCGACGAACTGGGCGTGGCAGTGGGTGAAGACCTCGCCGTCCCGCAGCCCGATGGTCAGTCCGCCGCGCATGAATGTCGCCGGGCTGCGGCCCGTGAGCGGGTCGCTGAACGTCGCGACGCTGGTGCCGGCCTGGCAGACCGCCGGGATGTAGTAGTCGAACGAGGTGAACGTCCCGCCCCGCAGTTCGCCGAACGCGCTGGCGTACCCCTGCTCGAATACCACCTGTCGCAACGCTTCCAGCAGTGGGGTCCCGGCGGGCAGTTCGACACTGATCGGATGGAGGGTGGTCGGGTACGCGTCGATCCGTTGGGGCAGCGGTGTCCCGGGTTGGGTCAGGTAGCGCACCTCGGGCAGCACTCGGTCTGTGAGGGTTGTCATGGTCAGGCCTCGCTCGGCCAGGAGTTGCGCTTGCGGAATTCCTCCTCGAGGAGGGCCGTGGTGACCTTGCCGTACCCCGAGGTCGGAAGCACGGTGGCGAACTCGATCCGCTTCGGGATCTTGTACCGCACCATGTTCTCTCGGCACCAGCTCAGCAGCTCGTCGGCGGTCAGCGACGAGTCCGGGCGCGTGACGCACAAGGCGTAGCCGACCTCTCCCCACGTCTGGTCGGGTGCCCCGACGACACCGGCTGCGACGACATCGGGATGCTTGAGCAGTTTCTCTTCGACCTCGCGTGGATCGATGTTGGAACCACCGGAGATGAACATGTCCGAGGCGCGACCGGTAATGTAGAGCAGCCCGGTCGGATCGAGATAGCCGAGATCCCCGGTCCGGAACCAGCCGTTACGGAAAGCCTTGCCGTTTGCCTCCGGGTTGTTGAGATAGCCCGCGAACACCGCTGGCCCGCAGGCACAGATCTCGCCGCGCTGGCCGGGCTCGAGTTCGCGGCCGGCGTCGTCCTGAATGCTGATCGTCATACCGGTACGCACGTAACCGGCAGTCGGGATTCCGTCGGGTTCGGCGGTGGTGCCGTGCAACTCCGGAGGCAGGACGGTGATGTTGCCGGTGACCTCGCACAGTCCGTAGTACTGCACGAGTACTGTGCCGAGAGTGTCGAGGGCGACGCGCTGATCCCGCGACGACATCGGTGCGCCGGCGTAGACCACGTAGCGCAGGCTGCTGTTATCGGGAGCATGATCGGCCGGGGCGGTCTGAACCAGCTTGTTCAAGATGGTGGGCACGGTGAACATCGTCGACACCGAGTGCCGGTCGATGAGCTCCCAGGCCTCGGCGGGGTTGAGGGTGTCGCTGGTGGTGAGCACGACCGCGGCGCCGCGAGCGACATGAGTCAGAGCGTGGACACCTGCGCCGTGTGAGAGCGGCGCCAGCACGAGCGTGGCGTCGCGGTCGGTCAGGTTGGGCATCAGGTCGCAGATGTGGTTGGTGACGACGAATGCCATCTGATCGTGCTCGAGTACCGCCGCTTTCGGACGGCCGCTGGTGCCGGAGGTGAAGAAGTACCACGCCGGCGAGTTCACGTAGACGGGTTCATCGACGGTGACATTGCCGCGGCCGGTGTGCTTCTCGATCATCTGTGACACGTGCGCGCTGGCGAACTCGGCGGTCTCTCCTTCGTCGCCGATCGACCAGATTTCGTAGTCCGACAGCGCGCGGGCGTGGTCGTCGCTCGACGCGTGGATGATCACCAGATCCGGGGCGACGAGCTCGGCCAGGGGGACGACGTCGTCGGGAAGCAGTTTGTAGTTGGTGGGCACGATGATCGCGCCCACCCGCCAGGTGGCGTAGAGGACGGTGAGCGAGTCCATGCAGTTCGCGCTGTGCAACAGGACCTTGGAGCCGGGACCGACTCCATGCTCTCGCATCGCCGCGGCCAACGCGTTGACGCGTGCGTTGAGCTGTGACCACGTCCAGGTGTGCTCGCCCCGAATGATCGCAGGTCGATCGGGTAGCCGGGCGGCGGTCTGGGTGAGGAAGGTCGCCAGATTGGTGGTGCGCTGCCGGTTGGCCGGCGATGGTGCGGTCTCTGTGGTCATGGCGGTTACCACCTCTCGAGGATGGATGCGTAGTTGGTGACCGCTGTGCCACCCATGTTGAAGATGCCGCCGAGGTCTGCGGTGGGCAGCTGGAAAGTGCCGGCTTCGCCGGTGAGCTGCATGGCAGCGATGGCGTGCATGGACACGCCGGTGGCTCCGATCGGGTGTCCCTTGGCTTTCAGGCCTCCGGACCGGTTGATCGGCAACTTTCCGTCGGGCAGGGCGAGGCCCTCGTCGACCACCTCGTGGCCGTGGCCGCGTTCGGCCAGCCCGAAGACTTCGTAGTGGATGAGTTCGGCGATGGTGAAGCAGTCGTGGGTTTCGATGAAGTCCAGATCAGTGGTGGCTGTCGCGGCCTGTTCGAGTGCCTGATTCCAGGCTCGGCGGGCACCGGCGAACTCGATCGGATCGCGCCGCGACAACGGCAGGAAGTCGTTGGCGTGCGCGCGGGCACGGAACGACACTCGCCGTGGTGCGGTCCTCGCACGGTCGGCGCTGGTGATCACCAGTGCGACCGCGCCATCGGAGATCAGCGAGCAGTCGGTGCGGCGCAGTGGAGCCGCCACGTAGGGGTTCTTGTCCGAGACTTCGTTGCAGAATTCGAAGCTGAGGTCTTTGTGTAACTGAGCGTAGGGGTTGGTCATGCCATTGTGGTGATTCTTCGCGGCGATGGCCGCCATGGCCGCACTGGGATCGCCATAGCGGTCGGCGTATGCGCTCGCGATGCCGGCGAAGACACCGGCGAACCCGCCGGAGACATTCGACTCCTCGGGCCGATAGCAGCCCGACAACAGGATCTCCCCGGCGCGTGGGGTGTCGACGCCGGTCATCTTCTCGGCGCCGATGACCACCGCCACATCGCCGCGGCCCGAATCGATGAAGTCGCATGCCGCGTAGACCGCGGCGCTGCCGGTCCCGCAGGCGTTCTCCACCCGCATCGCGGGGGTGAACTGGAATTCGGGGTTGGTGAGGGAGACCAGCGAAGCCTGAAAGTCCTGATCGGAGAAACCGTTGTTGTAGACGCCGACGAACAGGCCGTCGACCTCGTCTGCCGTGACCTGTGCGTGCGCCAGCGCTTGCGGGACCACCGAGCCGATCAGGGCGGTGACATCGGGTTCGTCGAGTCTGCCGAACTTCGAGTGCCCCCATCCGATGATGGATGTTCGACTGGTCATGCGTTTCCTCCAACGATTAATGTGAAACTGGTTTGCTTGTAGGGCATTTCAGATTTTTGCGTGCAGCTTCGGTGCTTCGCTGCGGCGCAGAGTCGGTGCCAGGCGGGCGGCTTCTTCCTTGAGCAGGATCGCCAGCCGCGCCTGCCGGTCAGGACCCAGACGTGAGCTGATGGCCGCGATGCTCAGTGCCATCGCCGGTTCGCCACTGGCGTCGGGGACCGCGATGCCGATGGCCCACGACTCGGGAACCACGGTGCCTTCGTTGACCGCGACACCGCCGCGCCGGCGGACGAGCTCGGCCTGCTCCAGAATCCAGTCCGGGGTGAGGTTGGGGTAGTTCTCCGCGAGCTCTGCCGCATTGGCTGCGGTGACGGCGGAGGCCTCCTGCGGCGGCATCGCAGCCAGCAGCGCCATGCCATGCGCACCGACGCCGAGCGGATACCGGTCCCCTGCCTGCAGCACGTGGCTGCGAATCGGCCAGGTCCCTTCCTCGCGGTGCAGGCAGACCGAGTGCGTTCCGCGGCGCACCGAGATGAACGCCGCGTCCTCGGAGACCTGCGCGAGCCGCACCACCGATGCCAATGCCTGCTGCTGCAGCCCGTGCCGGCGCTCGGCGGCGCTGCCGATGATGTAGGCCTCCGACCCGAGCCGATACTTACGGTCCTCGGACTGCTCGAGATAGCAACTGCTCACCAATTCCGCGAGGAGTCTATGCACCGTGGGCTTACTCAACCCGCTCTCGGAGGCCAACTCCGCCAGCGAGAGCCCGCCCATCCGTTCGTGCCCGGCGACCATCGACAACAAGTTGAGGGCTCGGCGAACACTTTGCGTTCCGGTGGTCGGCTGTCGGTCGGCTGCGGCCGAAGCGGGGGAATCGTTCCGCATCATGGAATCCCTAGAAGTGAGTTGTGGAATGCGATTTTGTGTTGAAAGTACCTATCAGCACTTATTGCACGATAGGAGTGACCGTGGTCTCAGTCAACTATTCCGTTATGTGGACCATTTTGCTGGGCTTTTGTGGACTTGGTTGACGCCTCGGGGCACGCGGGCTCACAGTTGCTTCGACATCGTGACCGAGGTCACGAGCTCAGCGTTCGTGGTATCCGCTCCCCGCTCACACGCTGTTTTGCTTCGATCACAGACAGGACCCGCAACCAATGACGAAGACGATGGTGAATGAACAGCCACCCCGAATCGACTTCCGGCAGGCCCGCTGGTCACGGGTTGGTGTGCCGTTGTTCGTGACCTACTTCATCTGTTTCATGGATCGCACCAACATCAGCGTCGCGTCCCCCCACCTGGCGGAAGAACTTCAGCTCAGCGCCGCTGCGATGGGTGTGGTGTTCTCGGCCTTCTTCTGGGGATACGTCCTCAGTGGCATGCCCGCCGGAGCCTGGGCGAACAGGGGCCACGCCAAAACCATCATCGTGGTCTGCATGGTGATCATCGGCCTGGCGGCCGGCCTGACCGGAGTCGTGCACAACTACCCGGTGCTCCTGGCTGCCCGCGTCGTGCTGGGACTGGCCGAAGGTGCGATTTTCCCTGCTTTCGCGGTCATGTTCATCAGCTGGTTTCCCTCCCGGGAACGCGGACTCGCGGTTGCCTTGACCATGTACACGGTGCCGCTGTCGGCGGCAGTGATGGCACCGCTGTCTGGCTGGCTGATCGATCTAGCCAATTGGCGAGCGATGTTCATCATCCAGGCCATCCCGGCGATCCTCGTCGCTGTCTGGCTGCACTTCGCCGTCACCGAGCGCCCCGAGGACAATCCTCGCCTCAGCGAGGATGAACGCGACTACATTATTGCCACCCGGACTGTCGAAACCGCCGACGAATCAACCTTGTTGCAGGTATTCGCCCGCCCGACCGTGTGGCTGTTGGCGCTGGTGTACTTCTTCTGGGCGATGGGTATCTATGCGCTGACCTTGTGGCTACCCACCGTCATCGGCGACCTCACCGGTGAAGGGTCGCTGATGGTCGGATTGCTCACCGCCATCCCATTCCTGTGCGGAACCGTCGCAATGTATGTCGTCACCAAGACCGCTGTCACCACCGGCCGCTCCTTGGGCTATTTCATCGCCCCGTGTATCGGACTCAGTGGAACAGCGATGCTCGCCCAGCACTTCATCGATCTGGGAGTGGCCTTCAGTTTCGCGATGCTAGTGCTGTCTGCCGGCTCGATCTACGCGGCCCTGGCCCTGTGGTGGACCTGGGTGATGCAGATCGTGCCCCGTAATCAGGCGGGAGCCTCGGTGGGATTCGTGAACCTGTGCGGCAATTTCGGCGGGCTGGTCGGACCCCTGCTCATCGGCCTGGTCGCCACCGAAGGTAACACCGCATCCGGATTCTGGATCGTCGGTGTCGGCATCCTCGTCGCTGCTGCAATCGTCATGGTGGTCGATGCGCGCCGCACCCGCTCCCAAGCACTCGAGCAGTCGCTCTGACTCTTCCCTCGACCGTCGACCTGACACACAGAACAGAGATAGGCAATGAACAAACGCATCGCGCTCGTCACCGGAGCCGCCGCCGGCATCGGCGCGGCCATCGCCGAACACCTTGCCACTCAGGGCAACCACGTGATCCTGGGCGATCTCAACTACGAGGCCGCCAACCAGCTCGCGAAGACCCTCGCAGACCGCGGCACCGTCGCCGAAGCCCTCCGCCTCGACGTCGGCGACCGCGAATCGATCGCCCAGGGATTCGCCTGGCTGACCGACACCTACGGGCGTTGCGACATCCTGGTCAACAACGCCGGCATCGCCAGCACCTACCCGTTCGTCGACTACCCCGACGATCACTGGCTGGCCACCTTGAACATCAACGTCACCGGGGCATTCCGGTGCGGCCAGCACGCTGCCCGGCTGATGCTCGACCACGAGTGGGGACGCATCATCAATATCGCGTCCACCAGCGGGATCCGGGCCGGTACCGGCCGCGCTGCCTACGGAACCTCCAAGGCCGCGCTCATCGCATTGACCAAACAGATGGCCGTCGAACTCGCACCCCGCGGCATCACCGCCAACGCCGTGGCCCCCGGCCCGATCGAAACGTCACTCTCACGTGAAGTGCACACCGAAGCGATGCGCGAGGCGTACAACAACCACCTCCCCGCACACCGCTACGGCACCCCCGACGAGGTGGCCGCGGCCGTCGGCTTCCTCGCCTCCGAGGCAGCGGCCTACATCAACGGCCACGTCGTTCCCGTCGACGGCGGTTTCCTCGCCGCCGGAATACTCAGCGACTGAGAGCTTTCAGCTCGTCGAGGTGTTCGGCCGACCACCCCTCATACCCCACCATTTCCAACAAGGGACCGGTCCCATCGGACCGGCCCACCACAGTGAGAGAAAGCAGCAA
The DNA here is from genome assembly GCF_056402775.1 of Rhodococcus sp. P3_B8. Classification (NCBI taxonomy): domain Bacteria; kingdom Bacillati; phylum Actinomycetota; class Actinomycetes; order Mycobacteriales; family Nocardiaceae; genus Rhodococcus; species Rhodococcus sp. P3_B8. Next base: position 251 of record NZ_JBFUGT010000127.1, on the reverse strand, counting down.
AGTGTCCAACGCGGAATCCAGCAAGATGACAGTCGAGATGTTCTACGACGACGATGCCGATCTGTCGATCATCCAGGGCCGTAAGGTCGCTGTGATCGGTTACGGAAGCCAGGGCCACGCGCACTCGCTGAGCCTGCGCGACTCGGGCGTCGATGTGCGTATCGGCCTCAAGGAAGGCTCGAAGTCCCGCGCGAAGGCCGATGTGCGTATCGGCCTCAAGGAAGGCTCGAAGTCCCGCGCGAAGGCCGAGG